>CAIQXC010000121.1 GCA_903875675.1 Akkermansiaceae bacterium | reverse complement strand
GGCTGGGGGTATCAACTGCAAATCCCCGGCGTGGTCCTCGGCCTGATGCTCCTGATGTTCGTGCTGGCCCTCAACATGTTCGGCGTCTTCGAACTCGGCACATCCGCCACCTCCATCGGCGGTTCGATCCAATCCAACCACGGCCTCGCCAACTCGTTTTTCTCGGGCGTGCTCGCCACCGTCGTCGCCACCCCCTGCGCCGGGCCGTTTCTCGGCGCAGCTATCGGCGCGGCCATCACCTTGCCCGCTCTGCCGTTTTTTGCCGCCTTTGCGGCCATGGGCCTCGGTCTTGCGCTGCCCTACCTTGTGCTCTCGGTCTTTCCCGGGTTATTGCATTTACTGCCGCGGCCGGGGGCTTGGATGGAAAGCTTCAAGCAGGGCATGTCATTTCTGCTGTTTGCCACCGCTGGCTATTTCCTCTGCGTCTATGCTGTGCAAATTGGGCCGGAAAACCTGCTCGACCCGGTCTTGGGGCTCAGCTGCATTGCCATGGCCGCTTGGATCTACGGCCGCTGGCACTTGCCCCACCGCAAACCTGCGGTGCGCCGCCTCGCGCTTGCCCTCACTTTTGGGCTGGCTGCAGGCGGGGTACTGCTGGCCTTGCCGCCCAAGCCCAAGCCCAATGCCTTGCACTGGGAAGTGTGGTCACCGGCACGCGTGGATGAACTATCAGCCAAGGGCCAACCGCTCTTTATCGACTTCACCGCCCAGTGGTGCCCAACCTGCCAGGTCAACAAGCGCCTGGCCTACACGTCCGAGGTCATCGCCCTGATGAAGGCCAAACACATCGTCCCACTCAAGGCCGATAAGACGAAATTCAGCCCGGAAATTGAGGCCCAGCTGCGCGAGTACGGCCGCTCTGCCATTCCGGTCAACGTGCTGCTGGTGCCCGGGAAAGCGCCGATTGTGACCCCGGAATTGCTGAAGCCCGCCTATCTGATGGAGTTGTTCGGCAAGGAAGTGCCTGTCGCTGCTGCCGACGAAAAATGAGTTTGGGCATCAGGCGTGATACTCTTGGATGCTCATGACGGTGAGTTCGCGCAATTTAAGCGAGCGGATGGCTTTGACGGACGCTTCTGCGGCCGAAAGGTTGGTGGCGTGTGAGATTTTTTGGGCGATGGCCGTCGAGCGAATCTTCACCTCGTCCTCACGCGCCTCGTGCCCACTCGGCGTGTTCACCACAAAATGAATCTGACGGTTCTTCATCATGTCGATGACGTTCGGGCGCGCCTGCTCGGCGAGTTTGTAAACGCGGGTGCATGGCAAGCCCTCGGCCACCAGTCGGGCATGGGTGCCGCCCGTGGAAAAAAGCTTGAAGCCGAGGGCCACTAGATCGTGGGCGACGGCCACCGCGCGGGCCTTATCGATATCAGCCACCGACAGAAACACGTTGCCGGATGTGGGCAGCGGGTTGAAGGCGGACATCTGGGCTTTGGCGTAGGCCATGCCCCAATCCGGATCAATGCCCATGACCTCGCCAGTGGATTTCATTTCCGGCCCTAGCACAATATCGATGCCCGGAAAGCGGTTCCACGGAAACACAGCCTCCTTGACCGAAAAATGCGGCGGATGGATCGTCTCGGTGAAGCCCAGGTCCTTGAGCTTGGCCCCCACCATCACCTTCGCGGCGAGCTTGGCCAGGGATACTCCGGTGGCTTTTCCGACAAACGGCACCGTGCGGGATGCCCGTGGATTCACTTCGATGACGTACAATTGCTCGTCCTTGACTGCAAACTGGATGTTCATCAAGCCCTTGACCTTGAGCTCGCGGGCCAAATCCATCGCGGCACGGGTAATCTCCGCTTTGATCGCATCCGTCAGCGAAAAACTCGGAATCACGCAGGCCGAGTCGCCGGAGTGAATGCCGGCTTGTTCGATGTGCTCCATGATGGCACCAATCACCGAGGTTTCCCCGTCGCTGATGCAATCGACATCCACCTCCGTGGCGTTGTCCAAAAACCGGTCCACCAGCACCGGTCGTTCGGGTGAGGCCGTGACCGCCTCACGCATGTAGCGGGATAACTCAGCATCGCCGTAAACGATCATCATTGCACGGCCACCTAACACAAATGACGGCCGCACGAGCACCGGGTAGCCGATGCGGTTGGCCACCACCAAGGCCTCGGCCTCGTTGGTAGCGGTGCCAGCTTCGGCCTGCTTGAGGCCGAGTTTATCCAGAAGAGCCGAGAAGAATTTGCGATCTTCCGCCTGTTCGATGGACTTGGGGGAGGTTCCGATGATGGGCACGCCGTGGCGTTCGAGGTCGGCAGCGAGGTTGAGAGGGGTTTGGCCGCCAAACTGGACGATGACGCCGTGGGGTTGCTCTTGGTCGCAGATATTGAGGACGTCTTCGAGGGTGAGCGGCTCGAAGAAGAGCTTGTCGGACGTGTCGTAGTCGGTCGAAACCGTCTCGGGGTTGGAATTGACCATGATGGTTTCATAGCCGAGCTCTTTGAGCGCAAAGGCGGCATGCACGCAGCAGTAGTCGAACTCAATGCCCTGGCCGATCCGGTTGGGGCCGCCACCTAGAATCATGATCTTCTTCTTGTCCGACTGGCGGGCCTCGTTTTCGTCGCCGTAAGTCGAGTAAAAATAGGGGGTGGCGGCTTCAAACTCGGCGGCGCAGGTGTCCACCAAGCGGTAGGTAGGGATGATTCCGGCGGCCTTGCGTTGGGCGCGGATGGCGTCTTCGGTGGTCCCTTGGGCCAGGGCGATCTGACGGTCGGAGAAGCCGAGTTTTTTGAGGCGGCGGAGGACAGGCTTCCAGCCTGTCATGCTTTCACGACAGGCTGGAAGAGCGTCTGCCATGACGGGCTGGAAGCCCATCTTCCCCCCTTCCTCGGCGATTTGTTGGAGGTGGTGGAGGAACCAGGGGTCGATCTGGGAGGCGGCGTGGACTTCTTCGATGGACCAGCCGTGGGTGAAAGCGGTTTGGAGCCAGAAGATGCGTTCGGCGTTTGGGATTTGGAGTTTGCGGGTGATTTCGTCGCGGGTCGGCTTGAGCGGGTCCTTCTTGTCGAAACCAAACCCCCAGCGGCCGGTTTCCAGCGAGCGCAGGCATTTTTGCATGCTCTCCTTGAACGTGCGACCAATGGCCATCGCCTCACCCACCGATTTCATCGATGTGGTGAGCACCGGATTGGCCGTTGGAAATTTCTCAAATGTGAAGCGCGGCACCTTGGTCACCACGTAATCGATAGTCGGTTCGAAGGAGGCGGGGGTTTCGCGGGTGATGTCGTTAGGTAGTTCGTCGAGTGTGTAGCCGACGGCGAGCTTGGCGGCAATCTTGGCTATCGGGAAACCGGTGGCTTTGGAGGCCAGGGCTGACGAGCGGGACACCCGCGGGTTCATTTCGATGACGATCATGCGGCCTGTCTTCGGATCGGTGGCGAACTGGATGTTAGATCCACCGGTCTCCACGCCGATTTCGCGGATGCAGGCGAACGATGCGTCGCGCATGGCCTGGTATTCCCGATCCGTGAGTGTTTGGATGGGGGCGACGGTGATAGAGTCGCCGGTGTGCACGCCCATCGGGTCGAGGTTTTCGATCGAGCAAATGACCACGCAGTTGTCGTTGC
>CAIQXC010000120.1 GCA_903875675.1 Akkermansiaceae bacterium | reverse complement strand
TCGTAATTGATATCTAACCGGCGCTAACGCTTGCCGCTGCCAGCAGCCGTTTTCGCCGGTCAACCCGCCCACGTTCCTAACAACCAATGCAATCTCTCACCCCTCATCCCTCGCCAGCGCCCGGCTTTGCCCTGGTGATGACGATGATTCTGTTGGCGCTGTTGCTGATGGTGACCGTGGGCCTGCTGTCGCTTTCCTCGATCAGTCTGCGCTCGGCTTCTCGGGATTCCGCCAGCCAGCAGGCGCACGCCAATGCACGCCTAGCCATGCAACTTGCGCTAGGCCGGCTGCAACTGGCGGCCGGTCCGGACCAGCGGGTCACCGCGCCATCATCCATCGGCGCAAAGCGCGCTCAATCCCGTCTAACCGGCGTCTGGCAAGGCTGGAAGTGGAATGGCGATGGTGCCGCTCCCAACTGGAAAACTGAGAAATCCAAGCGATTTATCGGTTGGCTCGTTTCATCGCCAGATCCGAGGCTGACCCAACAGGAGAGCTTTGCCGACAGCGATCCGCCAGGGGACACGATCCGGTTGGTGAGCGCCACGGCACAAGGTGACCCTGCGGTGGAGGCAGCGGTGGTCAAACTTGCCAGGGGACAGCAAGCCTACGCATGGGCGGTTTTCGATGAATCTCAAAAGACATCGATTTCGCTAGCGACGGACGAGGCCCTAACCTTCGCCAATCACTATGACAGGGCCGGAGCTGCCGGGAGTTATGGTTTCCGGGCCGTCACGGCACGCGATTGGACCCTCCTTGCCGATAAAAAAGCCGATCACTCAAAACGGCTCACTCCGGGACAAGCACGGCTCGCCGGCCTCGCGCCTCGTGATATCTCGTTTCATGATCTAACCAGCGGAAGCATGGGGCTCCTCACCAATGTGGCGGACGGCGGCCTCGCCCTCGACTTGTCGCGACTCTTCGACTCTCCCACTTTGCCCGCCACACATGCATCACGCTTCATTTACTCTGGAAAAGACACACCGCTGGTGATGCCACCAGTTAGAGATCCCGGTGTCAATCCGCTGCCAAGTCCTGATCCATCGTGGGCCATGCTGTTTTCCCATTACCGTACCTACACCAAGCTAACGGGAGGAACAGCGCCTTGCATCGATGGCAGCGTGACGTCGGTGACCGCCCGGCCGAGTGCGGCGACTCCGGCGGCGCAGATCTTGCGGCACAAGGCATTCAACGAGCAGCAACTGGCACCTGTGATCGCCAAGGCCCAGTTTGTCTTCAGCGTGGCCTTCGGATATAACGCCGAGACCCTCAACCAAATGCGGGCCGAGGGCAGCGCACGCATCAGCCCACCTGAACTGCGCGACAATTTCATCACCTGGATCGCGATCGATCCGGTCATCACCTTGTGGAACCCGTACAATGTGCCAATGCGCTTCACCGGCGCGCGGGTCGAACTCTACCGAATTCCGCTAGCCTTCCGGCTCTACAAAAATGGCAACTTGATCAACTCGGAATACACCAAACTAACCAACGCTCATACCCCAGCCGATTTTAAAACCCGGGCAGGGCGATTTTACCGCCTCAATATCCTGCCCGAGGCTGGATCGGCCGAACGCATGCTGGCACCTGGCGAGCACGTCGTGTTCACCGCACACGATCACAAGATGCACGCCGGGCACGAATACAGTATCACAGGCATGACCCCCTCCCGCCAAGCTCTGCGCTGGAAGGAACCATTTATGTTAGCCACCTTCCAAGAAAAAACCGAGCGGGATTCGCGCTTCCCGAGCCGCTCGTGGATCGATAACTCGCCGGGTGGTTTCTATGCCTCCGCTGGCATAGATCAGGACGAGGATTTTGCCAACCATCAGTATGAATTCAAATGGGAAGTGATGACCGACTGGCCGCCTAACAGCCCAACCATCGAGATAAGCAATGAAGGCAATCGCGGCTACGGCGGGTCGGGAATCTATGCCCAGAGCGGCACCGAATTCGCCACATTCGCCAGCCTGCCGTTAGGGCCCGCGCATTCGCTGGCGCAGCTTCGTCACGCGCCGCTGAACGTCGGCGGCCAACTGCCGCTGACCACCCAGATCATTGCCAACTCGTTCGCGCCGCCGCTGCTTGGTGAGAACCGGGTGAGGGCGGAGGCAGGAACCCGCACCTATCTCGACCACTCATACTTCGCTAACAACGCACTGTTCGACTCGTGGTTCCTCTCCAGCGTAGCAGATCATCCGGCGCTGCCCGGCACCGCTGCCCGAAGCGCCGGGGACCTGCTGGCCGGCTTTTTCCTCGATGGCAAATCGTTGCCCAACCGCCGATTCCGTCCCCACACGGGAGGTGCAAACCCCGCGCAATTGGCGGCACACCTGAAATTTTCCCCAGATAGCTACCGCGAGATTGCCGCCCACTTGGTGATTGATGCCCCGTTCAACGTGAACTCCACCAGCGTCGCTGCATGGCAGGCGCTGCTCGCATCCAACTTCGGCGCCGCCGCTCCGCTCATCGCCGCTGGTTCGCTCCAACTCCACAGCGGCCAAAATCTCCCGGTGCTGCGCCACTCGCACGTCACCGCTGGAGATTTCGAAACCACCAGCGGTGCCCAGCCATCCGACCACGCCAAATGGAATGGATACCGCCGCCTCAACCCAGACCGTATCGCCCGCCTTGCCGCCGCCATCGTGGTGGAAGTCAAAAAACGCGCTCCGTTCCAATCCCTTGCCGAGTTTGTGAACCGCCGCCCGGGAGGTGGCGAATTGTCCCGCAACGGCGCACTGCAAGCTGCTATCGAAAACTCCGCCATCAATGACAACGTGCTAGACGCATCCCGCTCGCTTCCCAGCGGCGGCAACACGGCCGATGGCGCACCAGGAGTGATCAATCAGGCAGATATCCTAACGCCTCTGGCACCGCAGTTGGTGGCACGCGGCGATACCTTCCGGATCCGTGCCTACGGCGAGGCCGCCGATGGCACGGCTCCAAAAGCCCGAGCCTGGTGCGAGGCCGTCGTGCAGCGCGTGCCGGAGTTTATCGACTCCACCACCGACTCTTCCACCGCCTCTCCCACATCCACCGTCAATCTAACCTTCGGCCGCCGCTTCGAGATCGTCTCGTTCCGCTGGCTCAAACCGGAAGAAATCTAACACACATATCCATGCAACCCCTGTCCGCCATCATTGCCGCCATCCTCGCCCTCGCCCTGCCACTCCACGCCGCCACTGCCATCCGCCACGTCGAGGTGTCCTTCTATTGCTTCGGCTACGCGCCCGGCGTGGAATCCATCCAGGTCGATAATGGCGGCAAGCTGCAAGCGATCCGCCTATCCACCGCTAACATTACCCAGCCGGTTTCGTTGCCAGTAACAGCCGGAAAGGTCGTCATCCTCCGTGCCACCGGTGATCCGGCCACCCCTGCCGCGAGTCTAACAATCCGAGAGGGCATCGACAAGGCACTCGTTGTGCTCATGCCAGCAGCGGCGGGCAGCAGTGAGCCGTACCGCGCCTTCGCGATCGACTATGGCCACGCCCAGTTCCCGCTCGGGACCTATCAACTTGTCAATGTCTCCACCCACCCGGTCCGCGGGGCCATCGGCCGCAGTTTCGCCGAGGTCAAACCCGGTGCCATCGCCGGCCTCCAACTGCAAGGCGAACCCGGCACCACCCAGGGCGTCCGCTTCGAGTTCCAGGAAGATGGCAAGTGGAACCGCCTCACCGAAACCCGCTGCGCCGTGCGCCGAGACCGCCGCTGGCTGGTCTGCGTCTATCAGGATCCTGCGACCCACCGCATGAACCTGCGCAGTATTCCCGACCGCCCGGCCGTTGCCGCCAACACCACCACCAGCACGGCCGCCACCGCGTCCCGCTGAATTGCCTGCGTCATTCCTCGATACAATGCATGCCTTGTCGTTAGGCCAAATTTTCTGCTCTCCTGTCTTCAAGCTTGCTCTTGTGTCTGATGCGCACCCTCACTATCTTTCCACCCATCTACCCATAACTAACAACACACACCAACCGACTACAACCACTGCCATGAAACCAACCTATATCATCGGAGTCCTGTTCGCGGGCCTCCTCGCTGCCACCGCCCATGCCGGGCGCAAGCCTAACATCCTGCTCATTGTCGCCGACGACCTCGGCTACGGCGAGCTAACCGGCCAGGGGTTCACCAAGGACATTCCGACGCCTAACATCGACAGCATTCTCCGAAACGGAACCCGCTTCACCAGCGGATACGTCAGCGGGCCGTATTGCAGCCCCACCCGCGCCGGTCTCATGACGGGCCGTTACCAGCAGCGCTTCGGTCATGAGTTCAACCCCGGCCCACCGGTGGCTGGCACCGAGTCGATCGGGCTTGCGCTGAGTGAAACAACCATCGGCGACCGCTTGCGGGCTGCCGGTTACGCCACCGGTTGGTTTGGCAAATCCCACCTCGGGTCAGCGCCGCAATTTCACCCGCAGAAGCGCGGGTTCGACGAATTTTACGGTTTCCTTGGCGGTGCCCACAGTTATGTGAATGCGGGCGATGGGGTGAATGCCATTTTTCACGGCAGCGAGCCGGTGAAGGACCCCGGCTATCTCACGGAAGCCTTTGCCCGCGAGGCGGCGGCGTTCATCGAGAAGAAAAAGGACATCCCATGGTTTGTCTATCTGCCATTCAACGCGGTCCACGCGCCCTTGGAGACGCTGACGAAATATGACAAGCCATTCGCGGGCCTCAGCGATCCGAAGCGGCGCAAATTCGCGGCTTTGCTCGCCGCGCTCGACGACTCGGTGGGCACCGTGCTGAGCAAGGTGCACGATCTGAAACTCGAAGAGGACACGCTGATTTATTTCATCAGCGACAACGGTGGCCCAACCCCCTCGACCACCTCTTTCAACGGCCCGCTCAAAGGCTACAAGGCACAGACATCGGAAGGTGGCATCCGGGTGCCCTTCGCCATCCAGTGGAAAGGCACCCTGCCGGCCGGCAAAACCGATGACCGCCCGGTGATTCAACTCGACCTGCTGCCCACCAGCCTGGCCGCCGCTGGCGTAACCATCGATCCCGCATGGAAACTCGATGGCGTGAATCTGTTGCCCTATCTCAAGGGCGAGAAATCCGATAACCCGCATGCGGCATTGTTTTGGCGCTTCGGCCAGCAGATCGCCATCCGCAAGGGGGACTGGAAATTGGTGAAATCCGCGGCTGACGGCACTCGCAACGGTGCCGGTACCGCCACCACCGAAGGAGCCCGACTTTACAACCTGAGCGCCGACATCGGCGAGAAATCGGATCTCGCCGCCAAGGAACCCGCCAAGGTCAAGGAACTCACCGATCTCTGGAACACCTGGAATGTCACTCTCGTTGATCCCAAATGGACACCCGAAGGCCCGCGCCGCGCTGGCCGCGCCAAGGCAGCGGCTGGCAATGCCACACCCAGCAATGCCGCGCTCACCGGTCCTTGGAAATCCGGCGATGTGCTCAGCGGTCCAGATTCGCCCGACGTCGCCAACAAAGCCTTCAGCGTGACTGCCGACCTGGATGACCTCGATGGCCTCGATGACCCGCAGGCTCCATCCGGTGTGATCGTGGCCATCGGCGGCAAACTCCACGGCTTCTCGCTCCACGCCGTCGATGGCAAACTCGCCCTCTCCTTGCGCCGCGACGGCAAGCTGTCCGCGGTGGTGGCCAACACCTCCTTGCCCACCGGTAAAGTCACGGTCTCCTCCACGCTGGCCGCCGACGGCCAAGTGACCCTGAAGGCTGCCGGCAAGCAGGTCGCTGAGGGGAAATTCCCCGGTCTGATCCTCCGCAAACCCGGTGAAGGACTCACTGTCGGCAATGACGGTCAATCCGCCGTGGGCGATTACACCGGCCCGCATCCGTTTTCAGGCAAGGTAACCCACGCCGTGATCACCACCCCCTGATCCCTCTGCATGCACTTGTAGAACTCAAAGCCGGCAACCGCATCATGCTGTGGTGGAATATTCTTGACTGATTGCTAGGTCGATTTGCAACTCAGCCATGAGTATTCCTCCGCAGACGATTCCACGCCATTTAGAAACGGTCGCCCTGCGCAATATGCGGGGATTTCCGGCTATCGCTATCACAGGCCCCAGGCAATCGGGGAAGACGACTTTG
The DNA here is from genome assembly GCA_903875675.1 of Akkermansiaceae bacterium. Taxonomy (GTDB): domain Bacteria; phylum Verrucomicrobiota; class Verrucomicrobiia; order Verrucomicrobiales; family Akkermansiaceae; genus Luteolibacter. Next base: position 4,723 of record CAIQXC010000120.1, on the reverse strand, counting down.
GCCCGGGAACTTGGCGGGGACCGTCCGTATGCCAGCTTGGAAAACCCGGACGTCCGCCGCTATGCCGACGAAGACCCCGCGGCTTCTTGTCCCAGTTCCCGGATGGCGCGGTGCTCGACGAAATCCAGCGCTGCCCGCCGCTCTTTTCTAACTTGCTAGGCATCTTGGACGCCGACCGCCGCATGGGCCGCTTTATTCTGACCGGTTCGCAGCAGTTCGGGATGATCGAGGCCATCACCCAGTCGCTGGCGGGTCGCGTGTCATTGCTCAGTCTCTGGCCATTTTCCCTCTCAGAGCTTCAGGACGCGGATCGCGCCCCTGCCTCGCTCGACACCTTGCTCCATGCCGGGCTTTTCCCGCCGATCCACGACCGCCCCGTGAATCCGGACGCCTGGCTCCAGAGTTACGTCGCCACCTATCTGGAACGCGATGTCCGCATGTCGATCAATGTGCAGGATCTGTCCAGCTTCCAGCTCTTTCTCCAATTGTGCGCAGGCCGCATCGGTCAACTGGTAAACATCTCCTCGCCCCACTCCTCAAAGAACTTTAATCGCCAGCTATCAGCTTCAGAAGTCACCCCGTGATATCCGCACTCCCCGTCAACATCCCCACCATGGGGGACATCGCCAGCTATCAGCTTCAGAAGTCACCCCGTGATATCCTCCGACCCGTCCTATCACCCCTTTGTGAAGAATTCAAGTTTTCCAGAACCAGATGGATTGACGATTGACGAGTGTTGATTTTGGACCTCGGCGTGAGCTCAGTCGAACGATTTTTTGAAGTGAGCTTGGTCCGTGCTGAATCTCGTGTCCAAGCTCACATCAGCAATCAGCAATCAGCAATTCTTCCCGCCCTAGTACCTCGCAGGCAGTATCTGCCTCAGGCAGCTTGACGTTCACCGCCACCCCCCCAGTGTTCGCGACACCGAAAACCCCAGGGGATGGGCCAAGCGCCTATGTCGTGGATCAATGGCTGGTGAATGGGATTCCGGCGCAGACCGGCGGCGCGAATTTCACGCTTCTCAATGTGACGGCTGATACGGACGTGCAGGTGACGTTCAAGCCCGCGCCAGCACTTGTGTACGCGGTGACACCCAGTGCGGGAGATAACGGGAGCATCAGTCCGAGTGATGCACTGACGGTGGAGAGTGGGAGCGACGTGACGTTTGCGGCTGCGCCGATTGCCGGGTATGTGGTTGACCAGTGGCTGGTGAACGATGTTGCGGCGCAGGCCGGTGGCACGCTTTTCCTGCTACCTGCTGTGGCGGTTCCGACCACGGTGGCAGTGACCTTCAAGGCTGCGCCAGCCGATACCTATGCGATCACGACCGAGTCGGTCCCTTCGTATGGCGGAACTGTGACCCGCGGTGGGGCCTACACGTCTGAAAGCCAGCAAACGGTCACGGCCACGGCGAATCCTGGCTACAGCTTCATCAGTTGGACGGAGAATGGCATCGAGGTGAGTTCGTCAGCCACCTACTCGTTCGTGCTGGACGGCAGCCGGGCGCTGGTGGCAAATTTCTCAGCCACACCTTTCACAGTCTCAGATAGGGATGCACCGACGCTGCAAATCACCCAGCCCACGTCCAGTGACACTTTTGTGACGACCTCCAATTCCGTGACCTTGGTGGGAATCGCCTCAGATCTCGGCCACGGAAATAACGGCATCGCTACGGTGACCGTCAATGGCGTCGAGGCCACGGGCGACACCACTGCGAACGGCGGGACGGCTAACTGGTCGGCGACCCTTCAGCTCGTGGTCGGTGCCAATCTCATCAGCGTGGTGGCTTGCGATACGTCCGGCAACACCAGTCAGCAGCAGATCAGCATCACCTATGTGCCCACCGCGCTGCAAGCCTTGCGACAAACGTACTTCGGCAGCCCCGACAATACTGGCGACGGCGCGGACCTCAACGACTTCGACCATGACGGCATCGTGAATCTTCTGGAATTCGCCTTCGGCCTGGATCCGACACAAAACAGCACCGGAATGCTGCCGCAGCCACAAACCAGCGACAGCAACCGGGTCATCAGCTTCAGCGAGCCCGCCGGAGTCAGCGGCCTCATCTATGGCGCGGAGTGGAGCGAGACGCTTGAGCCCGGAAGCTGGACCGATATTGCCGACACCGGCACGCCCCCGCAGCACACCTTCAGTATGCCCATTGATTCCAAAACGAAGCAGTACATGCGGCTCAAGGTCACCAGTCCGTGACATCGCCCCTCAGCGGGCTTCGGGCACCAACTCCCGTTATTCAAGCAACCTCAGCGCCGGGCTGCCATCGGCCATCGCCAGGCCCAAGCGTTCCCGCAGGTACCCCTCCATCGCCTTGCGCACCTTGATCTTGAGAGTGCCGCCGCGCATCGCGTAGTCACGCTCCACGGCCTTGCGCTTGCCTTTGCTCAGCTCATGGTGGGCGCTATGGGTCCAGCAGTTCCTCGTGTCGCCCCCTAGGAACCTGGCCACCGCCTCATCCAAGCGCGGCCTGGTCATCAAGCACTTCATCTCAGCTACCGGCTCGTAGCGCTTTTGTCGCAGGTTGTACACAAAGGCACCCGGGTTCATCTCCAAATACCGCTGGAGGTCCGACGACGCCTGCACCATTGAAATCCCGAACAGGCTAACCAGATCATGCCGGTTCACAATGCCCTTCCACCACGCACACACCTCGATGAAGCGCAGTCGCTCTGTGGCCGCCCAGTTCTGGTCATTGGTCTTGTTTCCCATATTCGTAGAGTATTGTTCCGCGAATTGCCTACCCCGGACACGGGCACTTTCAAACCTAAAATAAAATATTTACTTTGCGTCGTCTTTTTCTATTGACGTGCATTAGAAAGTCGGATAAACAAACCTCAGCGACACGAGGAAGACAGAAAACCGCTACGAGGTCCTGTGTTTCGGTTGCCGCTGCGCGGCTCGATGTTTCAGTGAATCAGTAAGAGAAAAGCGAAAGACTCGGTGCCAAGCGACTGATCCTTACTCTCCCACCGACCTTCCGACCTTCAGACATTCCACCCCACAACACCATGAAAACAGAAATCGCATTCATCCTCGATCGTTCGGGCTCCATGGAGTCCATGACCCATGCCGCCATCTCCGGCTTCAATGAATTCCTCAGCGCCCAGAAATCGACGGTCGATGACAGCGGCCAACCGATCCCGGCCACCTTCACCCTGATTCTCTTCGACCACGAATACCTGCCCGTCCACAGCCGCGTGCCGATCCAGAACGCCGAGCCGCTCACCGCCGAAGCCTACCAACCCAGGGGCAGCACAGCCCTGCTCGACGCCATCGGCCGCACCATTGACTTCATCGGCAGCGAACTGGCCGCCACTCCCGCTGCCGAACGCCCGTCCAAGGTCATCATCGCAATTCTCACCGACGGCGAGGAAAACTCGTCTCACAAATTCTCCATGGCCGAGATCAACCAGCGCATCACCCATCAGACCGAGAAATACCAGTGGGAATTCCTATTCCTAGGCGCCAATCAGGATGCCATCGCCTCCGCCGCCCGCATGGGCATCCAGGCCCACAACGCCGCCACAATCAACGCGGATGCCGACGACATCAAGGCCGGCAGCTCCGCCTTTGCCGCCAAAATCTCGGCCCACCGCCGCCATTCCGCCGGATGCATCCTCCACGGGGCCGAAGCCGCTTCCGTCTCCGAATCCATGCGCGAAACCCATGAGAAATCCAGGAAGAAGTAGGCGCTCGCTCGCCACTTGCGTGGCCGAGGCGTCCCGCCGCAGGCCGTGGTCGCGGCGTCCCGCCGCTACGCCCATGAACCGAAAATGCACTTCCGAAAAGTCCCCTGACCCCTGACCTTCACCCTCCCCATGATCCGTCGCACCTTCTTCCAACTGCTTTCTGGCATTCTTCTGCCTGACCCGAAACGCGCCGCGCACGTTCCGTCTCGACCGCATCCAGATCGATTGATCTGCCCGTCCCGCCAGCAATTCACAATTTGCCGACTTCCTGTTTGACACGCGCCACCTAGCAATTCTAACTGCCATCGCTCCACAGCGCCCATCTCTATACCGTGCCTGCATACGCCCACGCCTAGAAGCATAATCTCCGCCGGGTCATCGTGGTGATTCCCTACCTCTCAATTATCGAGCAAAACGCCTGAGAATACCGCCACATCTTGGGAAATGATATCGTGCTTGAGAATCACTCGTCCGTCAAACCTCCGCCGGGTGCGGATGGGGAAGAAAAAGATGCACTCGAGCTAGCTGCTGAGAATTGGGACTCGCCTGTAGTGATCACGACCTCGGTGCAATTCATCGAGTCGCTGCTCTCCGCCCGCCCGTCGCGTTGCCGCAAGCTTCACCGGATCGCCCATTCCGTCGTCATCTTCGACGAAGTGCAGACGATGCCCTCTCACATTCTCCAGCCAATCTTCAGCGTCTTTCGCGAACTGGCGCGGCAATACGGCGTTTCTTTCGTTTTCAGTTCAGCCACCCAACCCGCTTTTCTTAAATCCACATCCCTATCGGATGGCTTTACGCCGGGAGAAATGCGGCCTCAATCATTGACGCCAATTTCAGGGAATTGAACTTGCTCGGCGCTGTGGCGCTTTTGAGGTCGAACACTGAGTTCTGAATCTAGCGCTCTGATCGGAAAATAGGCATCCTGCCTGTGATGGAAGACAGCGCTTCCAGCCTGTCTGTGCATGAAACGACAGGCTGGAAGCCCGTCGTCCACGACAGGCTGGAAGCCTATCCTC
>CAIQXC010000119.1 GCA_903875675.1 Akkermansiaceae bacterium | reverse complement strand
TCGATTTCCTCGCCGATGTGCAGGCCGTAGAAGAACGCCGGGGTGGGCAGGCCGCTGAGGTCGTCATATTTCGCTTGAAAAGCGGTGAAATCTGCGAACACCTGCGGATACATGAGGTGGGAGTAGAGGTCGTCGTCGGAGGCGGGGCGGCCGAGCTTGGTGGACAGAGCGGTGCGGGTGGCCTCGAGATTGACGGGTTCGGCGAGCTCTCCGGGGCGCTTGGTGGTGGCTTTGCGGTTTCCGAGAATGACGGTTTGGACGTCGGCAGGCCAACCGCCGTCGGGTTGGCCTAGGCCGCCGGCCAGCATGTCGATGACGGATTCCGGGAAGTCGATGGAACCGGGTTTGAGTTTTGGGACGTCGGCGGCCTTGATGCCGCGGGTGACGAGGAACATGCACATATCTCCCACGACTTTGGAGGAAGGAGTGACTTTTACGATATCGCCAAAGAGTTGGTTCACTTCGGCATAGGTGCGAGAGATCTCGCGCCAGCGGTGGCCAAGCCCCATGGAGTTCGCCTGTTCGCGCAGATTGGTGTACTGGCCGCCTGGCATTTCGTGTTCATAGACCTCGGCCGAGCCGGCACGCGGAGCCGAATCAAATGGCTTATAGAATGCGAGCACGCCCTCCCAGTAGTCGGAGAGGTCGTTGAGTGAATCGAAGTCGAGGCCCGGATCGCGCTCGGTTTTGGCTAGGGCGGCGGCCACCGAGTTGAGGTTAGGCTGCGAGGTGGAGCCGGACATGGAGGCGATGGCAAGGTCCACGATATCCACCCCGGCGTTGGCGGCGGCGAGCACCGAGGCGGCGTTGAGGCCGGAGGTGTCATGGGTGTGGAAGTGGATTGGGATCTGGATTTCCTGTTTGAGGGCGGTGATGAGTTTGCGGGCGGCGAGCGGCTTGCACAGCCCGGCCATGTCCTTGATGGCTAGGATGTGGGCACCCATGCGCTCGACTTCCTTGGCTTTTGCGACGTAGTATTGCAGCGAATACTTGTCTCGTTTCTCGTCGTTGATGTCCCCTGTATAACAGATCGCAGCTTCGCACAGGACTTTGCCATGGCTGCGAGCGGACTCCATCGCCACCTTCATGTTTGGCAGGTAGTTTAATGAATCGAAGATCCGGAAGATATCCATACCGGATTCAGCAGCGTGGTGGATGAAGCCGGCGACGACATTGTCCGGGTAGTTCGAGTAACCGACGGCGTTGGAGCCGCGGAAAAGCATCTGGAAGCAGATGTTAGGGATTTTTTCACGAAGCCGCTGGAGGCGGGCCCAAGGGCACTCGCTGAGGAAGCGCATGGCGGTATCGAAGGTGGCCCCTCCCCACATTTCCAAGGAAAACAACTGCGGAACGCGGTGCGAGATGACTTCCGCCACGCGCAGCATGTCATGGGTTCGCATGCGGGTGGCGATGAGCGACTGGTGAGCGTCTCGCAGCGTGGTATCTGTGATAAGGAGACGAGTTTGGGCGAGGATCCATTGGGCGAATGCCTCAGGGCCGAGTTCCAGCAGCAGATTGCGGCTGCCCGTGGGGATGGCGGCATGGTGCGCGCTTACTAACGAATCCGGCACCCGTACCTTGGGCTGAGCAGCGGCGGGTTTCCAGCCCTTGACGGTCGGGTTGCCGTTGAGCGTGATGTCGGAGATATAGGCTAACGTGCGGGTCGCCCGGTCGCGGCGCGGCCGGAAGCGGAATAACTCAGGCTGGGTGTCAATGAGCCGGGTATGGGCCTGCCCGGCACGGAATGTTTTGTTCGATATAACATTATCCAGAAACGGAATATTGGTTTTCACGCCGCGAATGCGGAACTCGCGCAGCGCCCGGTCCATGCGCTGGCAGGCCATCGGGAAATCGCGGCCCATGGCGGTGATTTTTACCAGCATCGAGTCATAGTACGGCGTGATGACCGAGCCGGCGTCGCCCGAGGCGGCGTCAAGGCGGATGCCGAAGCCAGCGGCGGACCGGTAGTTGAGGATCCGGCCGTGGTCCGGGGCAAAATTCTTTTCCGGGTCCTCGGTGGTGACGCGGCATTGGATCGCGAAGCCGATGCAGGGCATCTGGTCCTGGGGCGGGATGGCGAGTTCCTCGCCAAACAGCGGGAGGCCCTGAGCCACCAGGATTTGCGAGCGAACCAGGTCGATGCCCGTCACGCATTCGGTCACCGTGTGTTCAACCTGGATACGCGGGTTCATCTCGATGAAAAACCAGTCATTTCGATCCATGTCGTAGAGGAACTCGACGGTGCCGGCGTTGTTATAGCCGATGCCGCGGGCGAGTTTGACGGCGGCCTCGCACAGTTGGTTGCGCACGAGGGGATCGAGGTGCATTGCCGGGGCCACCTCGACGACTTTCTGATAGCGGCGCTGGACCGAGCAATCGCGTTCGTGGAGGTGAACGACGTTGCCGTGTTGGTCGCCGAGAATCTGCACTTCGATGTGCTTGGCGCGGGAGATGTAGCGTTCCAGGAAGACGGCCGGATTGCCGAAGGCGTTGAGGGCTTCGTTGCGTGCCTCGACTAACAAATCTGCGAGTTGCGAGGGTTTTTCCACCACCCGCATGCCGCGTCCGCCGCCGCCAAAAGCGGCTTTGATGATGAGGGGGAAGCCGATGTCATGGGCCACGAGGAGCGCCTCGTCGAGGTCGGTGATGGGTTCCTCGGTGCCGGGCAGAGTGGGCACTTGAAATTTGTGTGCGAGGGCGCGGGCAGCGGTCTTATCGCCCATATTTTCCAACAATTCGGGCGACGGGCCGATGAAGATGATGCCCTCGCGGGCACAGGCACTCGCAAAGGCTGGATTTTCCGATAGGAACCCATAGCCCGGGTGGATCATGGTGACGCCTTTCTGTTTAGCCAACGCCACGATGCCCTCGATATCCAAATAGGCACCGACAGGGCCCTTTGAGGTATCCAGCGGGTAGGCCTCGTCGGCCTTGAAGCGGTGGATTGAGAAACGGTCCTCCTCAGCGAAGATGGACACCGTGCGCAGGCCGAGTTCGTTGGCCGCGCGGAAGATGCGGATGGCGATTTCGCCGCGATTGGCGGCCATCAATTTGCCGGGGCGGGGAGGGATGTCGGACATGGTGGTGGGGCTTGGGGATTGGGGGATTGGGAGGCGGGGCGTGCTTCCGGCGAATCTAGCGCATACTGGGGATTGTGGAAGTGGGTTTTTTTCGCGGATTGCGGGACGGCAGGGCAGGAAGCGTAGAGAAGGTGGCTAACCTGCATCGAAGCCAAGCAAACAAGCTGATTTTGAACGAGTTGCGGAATTTTTGTGAGCGTGCTTTTAGACGCAACCGACAGGCTCTCCGGGGTGTCTGGAGCCAGCGCATAGGAAAAGAAATGCCGGGTACCGGGCATAGCGAACTGTTTTGGTCGCTTGCAGGTGACTGTGCCTTGATGGCTGGATCTGGCGCGGCACCAGCGGGATGTCCATGGTTTGAACACCCAGCAAGGGCTGTTTTGGGCTTTTCACGACTAGGAATTCGCTCTAACCTCATTTTCGTCATGAGAAAAATCCCCTGTTTGGTGTCACTTTTACCCGTCTTGCTAGGTGCTGCGGCCTCTGCGGCTAGCGCCCCGCAATGGTTGCCGCTCCCCAAAACACTGACTCTTGGAGAAGGGGGGCTGACTTTGAACCAAGAAAGCCGGATCGTCGCGGATAGCGCCGAATTGGAGCCCTTGGCGAAGTTGCTGGCGAGCGAGATCCAACAAACCACCGGCGTGACGATCTCGACCGAGGAACGCAAACCCAGCGGTGCCGGGGTTCGGCCGATTGGCTATCACTATCCCGTCGATATTGTGTTGCGCCTGGAGCC
>CAIQXC010000118.1 GCA_903875675.1 Akkermansiaceae bacterium | reverse complement strand
TCGATCGGCCGGTTTCCCGCGCTGAGATCACTGGTGATCCGGTTCTTCGCTTGGCTGCCATGCCGGAACTGCGAGATCACGTTCGCCTGGATCATCGGGGCACCGCCGCAGATAAGGGAAAATTCGATGAACTCTGTGCGGCACCCGGTCTGCGGTTCACCTTTTCGCTTGAGCTTCATGGATCGCCGGATCCAGACGGAAACGTGCCCTCACGAGAGCAGCATGCCTGGAACCAACTCTTGCTTATGCTGACCGATCCTCTTCTGCGTTTTGGTGGAAAGAGCCGCCGCGGATTCGGGTTTTTTGAAATTGTCGAAATGCGGCATCGCACGTTCCGCCTTGATGGAGAAACTGGCGTAGTCGACGAGTGGGAGGAACAGGAGCGGAATCCTGAGGCGGAATGGCTGACATGGCTAGATGTGCCGAATGACTTGGGTATGCCGCTGCCCGAGAACGAAAGCGCCCTGTTTTACGACAAAGAGGGATGGCTGGACGCATGGGAAGAATCTGATCTTCCCCGCCGAGCAGCCGCCACCATCCTCTGTGAATTGGAATCCGAGCCGGATGCATTCTGGATGATTGCTGGGCAGGATCAGTCAAGTGCCAGCGACAGCAGCCCCCTCAAAATTAAACGTGTCACCTGGCGCAATGGTTGCGGAGTCATAGAAACAGTTTGGGTGATCCCCGGATCCTCAATCAAGGGCAGCCTGCGCCACCGAACAGCCTTCCATTACCGCCGACTAAACAGTCAATGGGCTATGACGACCCTGCCCGATGACGCGATCCCCACCGGGTTGGACGCCCTGTTCGGGTTCGTTCGCGCCCGCAACGCAAGCGATCCTTCGTTTATTGTTCCACAAGAGGTGGCGTCGCCCGGGCATTTCTACATTGATGATGTGATTGCTCCGACTGGTGCCACTCAGGTCCTTGACCTCCAAAATCATGTGACCATCGATCGCGTGTTAGGAGGAGCCGTGGATCAGTTCCTGTTCGATGACCAGCCCCTGCTGGGCGGCAAATTTAAGTTCCGAATACGAATCGCAGATCACGATTCTTTGGATCCGCTCATCCTTCAAGCGCTTGATCTCGCCCTTGATGACCTCTGCCAAGGCCGCCTCGCTTTGGGTGCCCATGCGGGCCGAGGGTATGGGTTCTTCCGTGGGACCCATACCTTGGAACCATCCATCACTCCAATCGAACATGAATGACCTCGCCGCAATCTTAGGGAATCTGGACCACGCAGTCACTGCCATCTTGGGTACCCGCCTCCCCGAAAGGCCCGTGCTAGGAAATATCCTCAGTGATCCGTCGGCACGGAGGATGTTTGCGGCAGGGGATGGTTTGACAGCCTATCTCAACGAGTTGCTTGCCCCCCCCGTTATGGATGCCAGCGGCTGGATTCTCTGGTCAGAGCGCTTGGAAGTGATTCAAGAAGGACGGCAAGCGCCCCCAAGCCCGGGCTGGCCGCTGGCAGCAGAGCTCCATTTTTCAGAACGGAACGAATCCGTTCACATCCAGCAACAGGCAAACGATTGGATTGCCACCACGCTTAGCCGCAGTGAGACGTCTGACAATCCGAATATCGGGCTACCGGCTTCATTCATCGAAATCCGAGACTTCCTGGCGTGGCCGCAACTGTCACTTTCCGATCTGTCCCTGCGTTATGAAATCGCGTGGCAGCTCGTAGGAACTGACACTACTCTCAGCTATCGCCCGTCCGTCTTCCGCTTCGCCGGATTCACCCGCCAACGCTAACGCTGAACGTTATGATCAACAGTCCCTACTATTTCGTCCCGTTCGGCAAAGTCGATGATTCATTTCAAGCAGGAGAAAAACCGGTCTTCTGCCCCGAGCATGCCGAAAGGGTGTCCCACGACCACCCGTTTGAAGACGGTCTTTGTGGCGTGCTTGACATCGAACTGGAAGCCACTACGCCGATCTACACCCGGTCCGCTGGGGATCATCGGGAGTACCGTGATGACAAGGCGCATGGATTCAATGCGGATGTCGAAAGATTGTTAGCAAACCGTCCTCTACAAGTCCGTATTCCACGTGGGGATTATATTAGGGAGCTCCCTAAATTCAAAGATTTCGTGTCCTTCTGCAAGATTGGCAACAAGCCCGCCATTCCGGGCACCAGCTTGAAAGGAGCCATTCGCACTGCGATGCAGATTCTAACCAACGGTCGCTGTGAACCCGTCAACAATCGGCGCTATTCGATGCGGGATTTGGATAGTGCGGACTATAAGACACCCTTCAAAGGTGGCGTCGAAGCAGGATTCTTGGAATGGCGGCAAAGCGAAGCAGCGTTCTTTCTGGTGCCGTGTACCTATGCAAAAGTGAAGCAAGAGGAGTTGGAACAATTTGCAACGACTATGGGAAAAACTTCGGTCAAGTTCGGGATAAGACAAGGGCCGCAGGATAAATATGCGATATGGCATCCCATCAACCTATGCCAAAACCTTCATGTCAAAGACGATTTCGCTGGCTTCCACGGGGAGGTAAACGCGGTGAAGAAAAGCGGCACCTTGGTATTTGTCGGCCAAACGGCCGATAGGGAGAATAATGACAAAGCCAAGAAGCGTGAATATTTTTTCTATGACCGGTTTAACGGGAAAGCAGTCAAGGTAAGCGACGATGTATGGCAGGGTTTTCTGGATTCCCATGAGGATACAAATCGCAAGCCGACCGAAGCGTGGAAATTATGGAAGGAGAAGCTACAAGCAGATTCCAACGCGTGT
>CAIQXC010000117.1 GCA_903875675.1 Akkermansiaceae bacterium | reverse complement strand
GGGGTCGCTCACCGATTTGCTGTATGAGCAGGCCAAGCGGGACCCGCGCTCCTTGCTGAATCCGGGGATGGTGCATGCCGGATTGCAGGACGTGAAGTTTTTTGTGGAAGACCAGAAGGGGGATTCCTTCATGGGTTTGCACCTGTACCGGGCCCCGGCGAACGCGGCCGCCGATGTTCCGCTGGATGCCTATCTGCATGCAGAGCGCTTCACGTTTGTGGTGGATGACGCAAAAAAGGAACTGCGTCTCAAGTTGTACAACGCCAGCTTCGAGACCCGCAAGCCGGACGGCACCGTCGAGATGTTTTTTGCCGAGGAGGCAGAGCCCTATCTCATTCCCTACGGCGTCGCCAAGACGGAAAAGTCCAAACCCACGGCCATGACCAATCACGAAATCGCTGCATATCTGCGCAGGCACCCGGAGCTTACGGCGGAACAGTTGGTGAAGTACCGCACCGAGATCACCGAGCGCTATTCGTTTTCGCTCGCCTGTCTCGCGTTTGCCTTTGTCGCGGTGCCGCTGGGGATTCAGACGCGGCGCCGCGATTCCTCGGGCGGATTGCTGATGAGTTTGTTGCTCGGCACTGGCTACTTCCTGTTCATCATGGTGGCCAATGATAGCAAAACCACTGCCGGGGCCACGCTGGCACTTTGGGCCCCCAATCTGCTCTGCGTCGCCATCGGACTCTGGTTGTTCCGGCGTGCTCAGTACAAGTGAGGCCGCCATCCGCCTCACAGCGGCATGAAGTGCAGCACGTAAATCATCTGCGCCGCCGCCAGGATGCCCAGTGCCGTCGATACCACCCACAGCGGCTTCTTCTTCACAATGAGCGCCGTGGCCCCCAACGCGATGGCCACCTGAAATAGCGTGATGGACAAACCCATTTCCCGCGAATGCTCCGCCTCGCTCGTCGCCTTCACGCGGGCCGCTTCACGCGCCACTTCATAAGCCTCAGCTTTGGCCGTGATGTCGGCCTTGTCCTTGTCGTATTTACCGATCTTGTCCTGCATTTTTGCCAGTGCCGCTGCATCTGGTGCCGGCGCGGCGGCGAGGCGCTCCAGCTCGAGTTGATAGAGGTTTTGTTTGATCGACTTTGCCTGATAGAACGCCCATTGGTCGGAGGCCTTCGCCTGATTGAACGTCGCCTCGTTCATCTCCTTCAATGTGCGTGTGGAGAACGCGCCGCCCTTGAGGGTTGCGATGGCCGCGAGCACAGCGATGACGACCATTGTCAGCGACACGTATTTCGTCCATTGGTCGCGTCTCTCTTTATTCTTTTGGGCGGCGTGTTCCGCGCGCCATTCAGCCACCAATTCTTTCAAGTCATCCAAATCTGTCGTCTGCATGGGAGTGTTGTTATGTTAGGGGAAATTCACTTATCGGTGGGTTTTGACAGCCGCTTGCGGATGGCTGTGGGATCGTCCTTGAAGGTGTCGGCGAAGTCGATCACGCACAGGGTCTTGAACGTCTGATGCGGCCCCCTGGCAATGCCCACCAAACGGTAGTTACCGTTGTAGATGATCTCACGATGCCCGCGGCTCGCAACCCCGTCGTCGATGATGAGGGCCATGACAATCTGCCGGGCCTCATAGAAACCATAGGAAATGCACTCGCCTGAAGCGCTTCCGACATCGCCATAGCGCCCGACCCTCGCGGCGGGGCTGCTGCCATCGGCCCCCTCATGGCTGACGAGTCCTTTCGGGCCGCTGTCCAGCACGTGATCGAGAGCCGCGCGGGCCAGCCCTTGCGAGAATTTCAGAGGGGCGAGCGGCGGCTGTTTGGATAGGGCGGCGATCGCCTCATCCACGGCCGTGACGCCCTCTTGGGTGATCAATCGGGTGCCCCCGAAGCCGACATAGACAAGCCCCTTGAATTCGCGGCGGTGGTCCTTGAGATACCCGACGTATTTCATCGGCGCAGTCCTCGCCACGTTTAACTCATCAAGCAGCGACTTTTGAATGCCCTCGGCAGGCAGGGCGCCCGGGGGTGCCGCTTGCGCCGCCGTCATCACCACCATCGTCATCATCATCGTCATCAGACCCAGCCAGTGGATGCGCAAGCCCATGAGTGGGTGCGGGGACTGCATCAGTTGGCGTTTCAGGAGAGCTCGCACGGGAGGCAAAGGGGGGGGCTAAAAATAGAACTCTCCGGTTTGGCAGGACCCTACCTGAGGCGCGGACTTGTCGGCGGATGGATAGTCTCGGCCGTGCCTGTTGGCAAGCCAGGAATCGCCCGTCAGCAATATTCTATGGCACGGAGCTCGTGGCCGTCCTGTTGAAATAGGAACCGGGAATCTCAAAAATATCCGCCCCTCTGGTATTTTGCGCTTGCTCCCCGGTTTGAGCATGGTACCAATCCGCAGCAGCCATTTATGCCCTTTGGTTTCCAACGGGTTAAGGTGCGTCGCCTGTAGCAGAGGGGCATTAGCTCAGTTGGTAGAGCGTCTCGTTCGCAATGAGAAGGTCAGGAGTTCGAATCTCCTATGCTCCACGCCCTCCCTCTCAGCCGCTCCCTGCCGCACCACAGCCACCGCCTGCGCAACCCTGAGCGCATTGTGCAGGTCGCCAGCCGTGGCCTTGAGTGCAGCGGCCAACAACACGATCTCACCACCGTTGACCGCTCGCGCCCGGTCTCGATTCTGTCAGATGTGGCGATTATGCGGTTGCGTCAGGCGCTCCGCCGGGCTTAGCCACGTTAAGGCAGGAATTCTCAGTCTATCGTTTCTCGCAGCCTGCGTCGAATATGAGGGTAAGGGACAGGTCAGCGCTGAAAGCAAGGC
>CAIQXC010000116.1 GCA_903875675.1 Akkermansiaceae bacterium | reverse complement strand
TATCGGGTCGGGAATATCGGCCAATGATGACAGGGGCTTCGGCATTCCGAGCCCTTGTTAGCAGGGAAAATCCCCCGTGTCCCGCACAAAATGACCCCAGCCCAAACTTTTCTCCGCAGGGGCACCGAATATTTACACCGAATGACCGATAAGCCACTCAACCACAGCTCAATCGCCGGTCATCGGTGGCTTTGAGCGTTCTGCACAAAAAGCATGAATGAGGCTATAAGATTTGGCGACGCTCAACGTTCGAGGATGCTCTCAACACAGACTATTGGTGAGAGAAAATGCCAATCGACCCTGACAACCTCACGAGTGAGGCATGCCTTTGTTGTCCTATTCTTGGCGTTGTTACCAGTCTTGGGTTCGGCCCAGGTTGGGCGGATCTTCGTCTCCGCCGAGGCATACGCAGGACTGGCCCGCGTCGTTCATGTCGGAAAGATCATTGAACTCAAGCAGATTGAATATGGGAAGCCGCTGACGGACACACAGAAAGCGGGCAAGTCGTACCGGCTCGTATTCGAAGTGAGTGAGACGATTCGAGGAAACGAGGTAAACCGCTTGGAACTCGTACTTTCGCTACAGACCACAATCTATCTCGAATATATGCGCGAGCATTCCGTCGAGATCATGCTCGTGGGCGGGCCGAGCAGGCTCGACTCGTTCGCCGCAGCGGAACTCGGGATCGAAGAACAGGGGAAGCGGGCCGTCGGCGAGTGGTATCAGTTCCGCGTACTGGATCCGGTCAAGGTCCCCGACTCTGGCACCGAAGCGTCGATCGCCTCACAAATCAACATCTATTACGATTCGTGCCGGATGTTCACCAATGAGCTTGGGATCGTCACGGGCAGAAATGCGATCCTTGAACGGGTGCGTGCCTTTGCACGGCAGCATACCAAAGTGCTTGCCGCTGTCACGTTGCTTGTGCCGAACGAGTTTGGTGCCCTATGCGGTGACCCCAACGCTTACTGCGGGATCATGTTTCCCATATGCCCTGAGATCGAAAGGACCCTTGTCGCCCTGAAGCACGATCCAGGCATCATCTTTCGCCGCATCAAATCTCGGAATCAGGACTTTTCTGTTTCATGGCTGGTGTCTGAGACCGACAAGGCGTTGTCAATGTTTCCGGAAGAGGGGGGCATCCGTTGCAACGCCGAACAACCGGGCGCTGCTCAACCGGCTACCCAGCCCGTAGATAAGGCTCCCGTCAAGGATGCCCCCGGGTAGCCGGATGGCAGGCCGTTGGCGCTTGGCGCATAGCCTGTGGCAAGCCCGTGCGTTCGGAAACAACCCCGAAAATTCGAGCTTCAGAAATCTATGATTCCCCTGCGCAGCGAAGAGACATTGGACGGCCACATGAGCGATCAATTGAGTTCTAGGAGTTTCCGTTTGGCGCGGATGTCCCTGCTGATACTGGTGCCGACATGGATCTTTCTGGCGGCACCTTTAGTGCTTCTCGTCGGTGCCGTGTTAGGAAGACATCAGCTCTTGGCGGCTGCCCTGGTACTCTTCGCCATAGACGCATGGGTGTGGCTCCGGTTTCGACCCAGTCGGTTTACCGTGCAGGGGAGTGGGCTCGAGGTCTTGTGGCCGCTTAAGCGTCGCCACCTCCCCCGAGAGAGCATTTTGAGTGCTTGCGTTTTAGACAAGCAAGAACTAAGGCGGAAGATCGGATGGGGTCTTCGAGTTGGCGCTGGCGGGATTTGGGGTGGATTCGGTTGGCTTTTGACTACGCGGCGGGGAGTGGTCCAGATTTATATTTCGCGTACTAATGGTTTCGTGTGGATTGAGCGCGCCGACGGTGGGCCGTGGCTGCTCACACCAGAGGAACCTGAGGAGTTTATTCGTTTACTCTCGCATTAGCAATCGAGGGACATTGTAATGAGGGCCGCCCGAACGAATTTATCGAAGCGCTGGGTGAACGACTTGATATGAACCGCGACGAAACCATCATCGGACACTTTGCAGCGACAACCCGTGGTGACGTCGTATGCGACGGCCCCGCTTGCATCATCGCCGGCTCGTACAAGACCATGAAAGGCTATCTGG
>CAIQXC010000115.1 GCA_903875675.1 Akkermansiaceae bacterium | reverse complement strand
CTTCGGTGAAGGGCGGCGCCACCTTGTTTTTGACGATTTTCACCTTGGTGCGGTTGCCGGTGACGGTGCCGTCGGTGGCTTTGATCTGGCCGATGCGCCGGATGTCGATGCGCAGCGAGGAAAAGAACTTGAGGGCGCGGCCGCCGGGAGTGGTTTCCGGGTTACCGAACATGACGCCGATTTTCTCCCGGATCTGATTGGTGAAGATACACACGGTGCGGGCCTTGGAAATGAGTGCCGTGAGCTTGCGCATCGCGGCACTCATCAAGCGGGCCTGGGCACCGACGGTTGAATCGCCGATTTCGCCGTCGAGTTCCTGTTTGGTGACGAGCGCGGCGACGGAGTCGAGGACGATGACATCGATGGCATTGGAGCGCACCAGTGCCTCGCAGATTTGCAGGGCCTCTTCGCCCGACGATGGCTGGGAAACCAACAGGTCGTCCATATTGACGCCGAGTTTCTTGGCATACTGGGGGTCCAGGGCGTGCTCGACATCGATGAAGGCGGCAATGCCACCGCGTTTCTGGGCCTGGGCAATGACGGTGAGGGTGAGGGTGGTCTTGCCGGACGATTCGGGGCCGAAGACCTCGACCATGCGGCCACGTGGAAAGCCGCCGACGCCCAAGGCGCGATCGATGAGCAAATTGCCGGTGGGGATGACGTCCACATCGACTCGATGGCCGTCGCCCATGCGCATGATGGCGGCTTCGCCGAATTCCTTTTGGATGGAGGCGATGGCAAGGTCGAGGTTGCGCTTGCGGGCTTCGGCGTGTTTTTCAGCGGCGGATTCTTCGGATGTTTGTTTGGCGGCCATGGCGGTGATTGGGGTTACGGATGATTACCCTCAAAATCACCCAAGCACAAGAGAAAAGATGTTCGCTCGAACAAAAAAGTGAATTTTTTTAAAGTTGGGGTGGATTTCTTGGGGCTGGGTAGGAGGAGGCGGCTTGAAAAAGAGGGTGGGAGGCAGCAGTCTCGGCGGGTGATCTCCGCTCATGACGCACTGGCCTCGTTCGCCCAATTGCCGCCCAAGGACATTGCCGCACTGGCAGCCGCCGGGCTGGCAACTCCGGCAGCCGTGCTTGGGCACTTGCCACGCCGGTATGAGGACCGGCGGCGTTTCGACGCGTTTCCCAACCAAGCCTCGGGGCTGCCCGTGTGTCTGCGCGGCACCGTCGTTGATGCCGCGCTGCGTGGGTTTGGGCAAGGTCGGCGGTTTTACGAAGCCATTGTGATGGACGGGTCCGGCGGGGTTTTCGGCAGTGGCAAAGTCACCTGCCGCTGGTACAACATGCCGTTTATCCACAAATTGCTAGCCACCGGTCACGAAGTGATTCTTTATGGCAAGGTGAAGGATAGCAACGGGCGCTTGGTCATTGAGCACCCGGAGTTTGAAGTTCTGCGCGAAGAAGACACCCCGGCACCCATTCACCTCGATCGGATCGTGCCCATTTACAGAAATATTTCCGGGTTGGCGCAGCGCCGTCTGCGCGAGATTATCCACTGGCTCTTGGAGCAAACCGATCCGGCGACACTGGCGTCCATCTGCGACTTGCAAGCCGCCACTCCTAGGTATCAGGCGCTGTGCGAGCTGCATTTTCCCACAACCCTCGAGCAGGCACAGGCAGCCCGGCGCCGTTTCGCACTCGAAGAATTTTTCGCGCTGCAACTCAACGTCGTATGGCGTCGCACCCGTTACCATGAGCGCCCGGGCCGCGTGTTGGGCACCTGCACCACCCTGCTCAAGCGGTTTTACGCCAGTTTGCCGTTTGATCTAACTGACGCCCAGAAGCGTTCGATCAAGGAGATTGTGGTGGACATGCGGGAGGCGCGGCCGATGCAGCGCTTGCTGCAAGGGGATGTGGGGTCAGGCAAGACGTTCGTAGCAATGGCGGCCATGCTGTTAGCCATCGACTCCGGCTGTCAGGCCGCACTCATGGCCCCCACCCAGATTCTCGCCGAACAACACTACCTGACGTTCCGGCGCTGGCTGGAGCCGTTAGGGCTTGGCATCGCCCTGCGCACAGCCAACCGCAATGAATCCATCCAAGTCCCGCCCTCCGGTGATGCGCAGATCATCATCGGCACCCATGCCTTGCTCCACGACTCCGTCGCCTTCCGTGATCTCGGGTTGGTCGTCATCGATGAGCAGCACAAATTCGGAGTTGCCCAGCGGGCCGCGCTCATCAGTCAGGGGTTGCTACCGGATGTGCTGGTCATGACTGCCACACCCATTCCGCGCACCTTGACGATGACTGTGTACGGCGATCTCGACGTATCGGTGTTAGACGAGAAGCCGCCCGGCCGGGGCAAAATTGTCACCGCTGTGCGCATTGCCCCCAAGCAGACGGATGTCACCAAGTTCATCAAGCAACAGATTGCGGAGTGCCGCCAGGTATATCTCGTCTATCCACTCGTCGAGGAAAGTGAGTCGCTCAATGTGGAATCCGCCATCGAGGCTTATGCCAAATGGCAGAAGCGCCTTCCGGGTTGCCAGGTCGGACTGGTTCACGGCAAGCTCAAGCCCGAGGACAAGGAAGCCGTGATGAACCGGTTCCGCTCCGGCGAAATCGCCGCGCTCGTCGCCACCACCGTCATCGAGGTGGGCGTGGATGTGGCCAATGCCAGCGTCATGATTTTGCATCATGCCGAGCGCTTTGGCCTGGCTCAGATCCATCAACTCCGCGGCCGCATCGGCCGCGGCGCTCACAAGGGTTGGTGCATCCTTCTAACCGATGGTAAAACCCCCGATGGCCTCGAGAAACTCAAAATCCTCGAGCACACCGCCGATGGCTTTGAAATCGCCGAAGCGGATCTGCGCCTGCGCGGCCCAGGCGACGTGTTAGGTACCGCCCAGAGCGGCTTGGCGGACCTGCGCTTCAGCGAGTTCCTAGCTGACACCGCGCTGCTGCGCGAAGCCCGTGCCTTGGCAGACGCCGCTATTGCTGCGGATCCCGATCTAACAGGTTCTCAGCGCCACCTGCGTTCGCTCATTCAAGAGCCCAGCGGGAACGACGTTCACCCCGGTGCCGCGTGAGCCGGAAATGACGACGGCCTTGGATACGAAGAAGCCAAACTCCACGAAATGCCCGAGCCTGAGAAGTTTCAACGCGATGCTTAATGGGCTCAGAACTCAGGGTTCGACCTCGCTTTCGACAACGGAGCGAGCAAGTCGGATTCCCTAAGTGTCGGCTGTGGGCCGACGAGCAACACATCTAACAAATGTTGCCATGCGAGGACCCCATCGATATCCTCTTTTTCATGGCTTGATTTTCACCCTACAGATCACCATAAGCGTCCACTTTGTTCAGTGGTCAGGAAACTTTGCTTTGAGCCAAGTCAGCGCTTCGAGTTGATTTTCGCGCTTTGCCCGACGGAGTTGGATTAAGAGCTTGGAAATGGTGGGCCTGTCCAAAGTTTGATTAGATGCGCCCTCATTGCATACGGAGCAGATAGCCCGGAGATTCGATGGTTCATCTTTACCACCCTGGGTTTTGTCTACGATATGACCAAGATGGAGGCGGGTCTTCCGTGTTGAATCGTAAGGGTGCGGTTCACCCGCAACTGCGCCACACATTTGACACGTAAAGCCATTGCGATCCAAAACAAGAGCTCTGAGCTCTTTTGAGATGCTCCTCTCGAATGCGGGTTGAGGCTTGATGCTCTCCAATAGATACTCGCCGGGCCGCAAGTCTTCCCTGTCATTGTGGGTAAGAATCTGATATCCTTCCTCGTTCCTCAACTCTCGAACTCGTCGTGCCCACTCACTCTTTCCAGCCACGGATCGCAGCTCATCAGATGTCATAACTCTCCCGATATTTGCTAGAAAATGAGCACGTAGTCTGGCTCTCATTCCGAGAGGTTTGGTATTTTGCTTTGGCATGGTTAGGATACGTGTCGGTTTCTTGATTGAGATGCAGAACCTACGATTGCCTGTTTGATCTTAAGCGCTACAGCCTGAGCTACCGGAGGGGGAAACGCATTCCCGACTTGACGATAAGCTGCGGTTTTTCCACCAGCAAATTGCCAATCATCTGGAAATCCTTGAATGCGTGCAGTCATACGCAACGTGAGCTTGGGCATTTCTGCGTAACCCCTTGGTGGGGCCATATCCGCGAGAGATTTTCCATTAACGCCAAGACTGGCCCACGCCTTCCTGGCTCGCGTCGGACCGAGATCCGCGCCACCGTGTTTTTTTGAGCCACCGACAAGTGTGGGAGCAATTTCACTAGCACAAGAAGCCCATCCCAAGGCTCCTTCCCAACCATTCTCGCTCATAAGGTCAACTAGCGTTTCACCTACTGTTTTGGCCATGATCCCATCAATGAGCGGGATTGGCGGGTAGAAGTTCTGAGCCAGATCCTCACGGATTGCCACGATAACCACTCGCGGTCTAAGTTGCGGAACTCCAAAATCCGATGCGTTAAGTAGGTGCCAACTGGCCTTGTATCCAAGGGACTTGAGTTCCTTTTTAAGGCTCATTCGGTAATCAGTAAACACAGCGTCAAGGAAGCCACGGACATTTTCCAGCATCACCGCTTTTGGCAGGCACTCTTTAACCAGACGTAACGCCTCTGGAAACAGATCCCGTTCATCATCGGGGCCAAGTTGTTTGCCCGCTTTTGAGAATGGAGGGCACGGGACGCCGCCTGCAAGAAGATCGACGCCTTGGAACTCCTTGGCTGAAAAATCGCGGACATCCCCCTCGATGACATTCCAATTCGGCCGATTGAGACGAAGAGTGGCGCAAGCATACCGGTCATATTCAACGTGGGCGAGAGAATCAAAGCCTGCCCACTCCAAGCCAAGCGCCTGTCCTCCCGCCCCGGCGCAGATTTCAATACAACTGAGCCCAGAAGAGCGCTTTCCGATGCTGGATTTATTTTCCATGGGTTCAATTGAACAAATCTTTTCAAGGATGTCAAGAGATTATCGCAACAATGCGTATAAACCGATGCACTCGTCTCCATCAGTCAGACTCTCGAAGATCAATGCGGTTTGTCCGTCCGGGGAATACCAAACTTTTTGATCCTGCCTTTCGCGTGCCCACCGTATGGAGAGTTTACTTGCCACTCGTGCCAGCGATTTCCGAGTTCGTGTATCAATCAATTGGTAATAGGAAGTGGTTGTGTAGTTTTGGCCGTAAATATTCGGTGCCCCTTTGGGTCAGGGCTCAGGGGGCGAGGATGGCGCGGAAGTTCTTTTGGAGAGGGTAAACCAGGACGCTCTTTAGGGGGAGGACTCGCCGGTGGTTCTTTTCGAGTTTTCCGCGGCCCTGGGTCGTGCCGACTTCGATCCAGTTGGCCGCCCGGTAACAGGTGCCGGTGAAGCGCTCCAACTCCACAAAAGTCTCCAACAGCACGGGGCTGTAGCCGTAGCGCGAGCGCCAGTCCACAGCGATGCGCCGGGCGACTATCGGGG
>CAIQXC010000114.1 GCA_903875675.1 Akkermansiaceae bacterium | reverse complement strand
TCGACTGAGCTCACGCCGAAGTCGTTCGACTGAGCTCACGCCGAAGTCCTCTTCACCTCTCGCCTGGTTTGAGGCTCCACCTCGCTAAAGTTGAAGTGACTGCCCCCTCCATACCCGCCCCGGGTTCCGAGATTGAGTCTTGCCTCTGAGGCGAAGCCTCGCCAGGACATGCTCCTCAGCTACCTCGACCGCATGAGACCGGGTCACGCATTCCTCGGCACCACGAACCTCGACCTGACCTGTCTCACAGAACGCTTCCAGACCCGCTTTCAATCGGTCCGCCTCCGCCGGCGCGCAGGGGGAGTGGTTGAGGTGAGGTTAGGGAGCTGAAGCCGGTCGAGCAGCGGCACCTTGTTCGACTTTTGGGGTTCCGGTGACAGCAATAATCGACCCGAAACTGTTGCTTGCCCTAATCAGGTCCGCCCCAGAACACATCTGGCTCAAATCACCGTCGAGAAATAGAGCGTATTGCGTAACGGCCGGAAAAGTGCGAAGTGGAGTTCCATTCCTGTCTTTCCAAATAATTCGTACAGAGGCTACCGGCGCATGGAGAAAATGGTAGTCTACCCCGTCAACAGTCTTCGTCTCTGGAACGGCGGATGCTCCGCCGCCAAGGAGAAGAGCGAGCAGGGCGAATATTGTGCGAGAGATCATTTCTTGAGTCGTATTAGTCCTGCCGCCGGGTGATGGCAGGGCAATTGGGGGTGAAATTTTGGAGCTTCTGCCGGTCGGCAGCGACGACTTGTTAGCGCTCTTCATACGTTCGAACCGATACGATACGCGCTATGTTCTTGAAATCCCGGTCCGCGCTGAGCACCGCATAGCCCCGGATGGTTGCAGCTGCGGCGATCAGGAAATCGGTGTGTGCCGCCTGCACGCCCTTGGTTATGCAAAGATTGCAAAGCCCGGCCGCCGTCTCGAAATCTCTGGTCGTCAATTCAAGATCGGGAAATGTCGCGAGACGCTCCCGAAGGCGCTCGAATTGTTCCCGATGCTTGATCCCAGAGAGCACTTCCTGCCGCACAGGCCCAAGAAGAACCACCAGACCTTGCTCGACCAGACCCACCAAGGCGACCACTTCAGGAGTCTTTACGACCTCCCTCCGCCGGAATGCCAGCGACCAGACCGAAGTGTCCACAATTACCTTCATGCCCGTTTGCGGTGCTTACGGTAGTCGTAATCCTCTGAATATTCGACAGTCCCAAAGAGTTCGACGATCCGTTGTTGTTTGTGCCTGGCGACATACTCCTGCAAAGCCTCGGTAACCGCGGCCTTCTTACTCCGGTGCCTGCCAACGGTCACAGCCTCTTTCAGGAGAGTCTGGTCAATGTCTAAATTTGTTGCCATGCACAACAGCTCGCACAAGGCCCTGTGCGTGTCAAGTTCCATTTTCCTCGCTAACGTCAATGTGCATCCGCAGGCGTGGTTGAGACATCCGATGGGTCGTGACTGGAGGGCTTATGCCCGTCGGATGGCACGGCTTGTTCGGCGCGATTGGTGGCACCTGTTTTAAGGATGGAGTTAATCTGCACGCCCAAACTTGCGTTCAGTTGCTCATAACCGGCGGCAGAGAGGTGAAGGAAATCGCGGCTATAGGCCGAAACAAGTATTCCGTCCTTGCCGGTCAGAACGCTTGCGGTATTGAAAACGGTGACGTCATCGGATGCCAGAGACATGATGTGACGATTGACCGCATCAATGGCCGGTGCAACTCGGTCTGACCATACCAAGCGCCGCTCAATGGGCGACTTCCCGACCGGGAAAATTGTTGTCACGATTACATGAGTGCCCCGTTCGCGGCAAAAGCTAACGATCTTCCCAATATTCTCTTCGCAGGTTGCGATGATCTTGTCTTCCTCCAGTGGGAACAGGGGAATGGCTTTAAGGTCATTGATGCCGACCTGGACCACCACGACTTTAGGTCTGATCTGTCCAAGATGATAAGGGAACCTGAGTAGGACTTGTTCTGTAGTCTGGTCGCTAATTCCAAGATTTAGGGATTCGCCATCAACCCCAGGAGGTTTAGGCCACTTTGCGGCACGGGAGTCGCCGTAGAAGACGACGGTCGGTTGCCGAAGACTCTCGGGAACCGTCAGTTGCCTCAGTCCAAGCGGATCAAGGCGGGTTGCATTGGCTTCCGCATAATAGTGCTTCGCCACACGTAATACCACAAGTGTCGCCACGCATGACGCGACTGCGAAAGCCGCTAGCAGGAATATGATGCCGTATCTCACTATATGGGATTTCATTTTATGATCTTTCTGCCGACAGTGCAATTTGTACGGTCGGCATGATGCCCTAATTTGACGTGGTTTGACAAGTGCGATTGCTGTTGGTTCGAAACTGTCTAATAGTCAATGCTTTATGGATTGGATAAAGATGGATAATTGCTAGACGTCAGTGGATCGATCCGTGGCATATCGATCCGTGCTTGCACTGCGGGCACTCGTGACATTCACTCCGGCATGACACGCTCCGATGGACGCCAACCAGACCAACTTCGCAATATTTCCTTCATCCCCAACGTGGCGGCGCATGCCACCGGTTCGGTGCTGGTATCCTTTGGCCAGACCCGGGTGATTTGCTCGGCCACCGTGGAAGATGATGTGCCGCGTTGGATGCGGGTGCAGCGGGTGGAGGGCGGTTGGCTCACGGCCGAATATTCGATGTTGCCCTATTCGACCCTGGACCGCAAACCGCGCGACATTTCCCGTGGCAAACTCGACGGCCGCTCATCCGAGATTCAGCGCCTCATCGGACGGGCCCTGCGCGCCGTGATCGATCTAAAAAAAATCGGCCAGCGCACGCTCTGGATCGATTGCGA
Source organism: Akkermansiaceae bacterium (assembly GCA_903875675.1). Lineage (GTDB taxonomy): Bacteria > Verrucomicrobiota > Verrucomicrobiia > Verrucomicrobiales > Akkermansiaceae > Luteolibacter. Next base: position 2,769 of record CAIQXC010000114.1, on the reverse strand, counting down.
CGTCCTGCAGGCCGATGGCGGCACCCGAACGGCCTCCATCACCGGTGGCTGCGTGGCGGTGGCCATCGCCTTCAACCGGCTCTTCGCCGAAGGAAAAATCCGCGATTTTCCCCTCAAAAAACTGGTGGCTGCGGTGTCAGCCGGCGTTGTGAATGGGGCCCCCCTGCTGGATTTGAACTATCTTGAGGACAAGGCCGCGGCGGTGGACTTCAACGTGGTGATGACGGAATCCTCTGAATATGTGGAAATCCAGGGCAGCGGCGAAGAGGCGGTGTTTTCCGGCGCGGAAATGTCCTCCATGCTCGATCTCTCCCGCAACGGCATCGCCCAGCTCATCACCCTCCAAAAACAAGCCATCCTCGACGCCGAACGCGCCGGCCCGGCCGATCTCGCATCCCTCGCCGCAGCCTTCGGCCAGTGAAAACCTCCGCATCCTCAAATCCATGAACACCCGTTGCAGCCACATGAATCGCCGCAGCTTCCTCGGCCATGCTGCCGGTGCCGGGGTCGGCGCAGCTCTCGCACCGATGATCGTCCCCTCACGGGTCCTTGGCCGGGACGGCTGGCTCGCCCCAAGCGAGCGGATTTGCATGGGCTTCATCGGGCTTGGCGGACAAGGCTCGGGACATTTGTTTGGCGGGGGCTGGACATATGTGGACGGCGGCTACCTCGGCCGCACCTCGGTCCAGGTGTTAGGTGTGTGCGACGTGTGGCGCGACAAACGCGAAGGGGCCAAACAACGGGTCAATGAGCATTACGCCCGCCAAGCTGGCCAAGCTACCCACCGTTCGTGCGAGGCCTACGCAGATTACCGCGAGCTGCTGCAGCGACCGGACATCGACGCGGTGCTCATTGCCACTCCGATTTGGCAGCACGGCGTGCAGGCCACGCTTGCCGCCAAGTGCGGCAAGGATGTCTATTGCGAAAAACCAACCGGTGGCAGCATCGCCGAAGCCAAAGCCATTCGCGATGCAATGCGCCGTTACGGCCGGGTGTTTCAGGCCGGCACCCAGCAGAGGTCGGAATACGGCGGCAAATTCCGCCGTGCGGTCCAGTTGGTGCGAGGCGGAAGAATCGGCAAACTCCAACAGGTGTATGCTTGTTGCGACGGTGGAATGGTGTTGATGGGCCAGCGCCAAACCGATGGCAAAGAAAATCCTGACTTGTTCTGGGACCCGATGCTCGGACCGTGTCCATGGGCACCACCCCACAGCAGTGGCTGGGCGGCGCACGACTTCAGTGCTGGCGGCATCAACTGGGGCCAACACCATTATGACATCGTTCAATGGGGCTTGGATGGCGACCTCACCGGCCCAACCGAAATCAAGGGCAAACGGCTGACCTATGCCAATGGCGTGGAGGTGATCGCTGGTGCGCCGCCTGACCCCACCTTGGGCATCCCCGGCCAACAGTCCAACTTGAGCCAAGGCGGCGTGGTGTTTGTGGGAAGCGATGGGCAAATTGCCGTGGACCGCGATTTCATCATCTCGAATCCCCCGCAACTGGTTCGTGAGCCAGTCCGGCCCGACGATGCTCAAGTACTCACCTCTCTGAGTCACAGCGGCAATTTCCTCGATTGCGTCCGCACCCGCCAACACCCCATCTGCCATGAAGAGACGGCCTGCCGCGCCGCCACCCTGACGATGCTGGCTTACATCGGCGCCCAATTTCCCGACCGCTCACTGCACTGGGATCCAGTGGCCGAACACTTCACCCATGACGACGATGCCAAACGCATGCTCACCCAGGCATACCGCGCACCCTATATCTTGGTTTGAGTCTCATCTAACACACCAGCTTCATGCAATGCCTCCTTCCGCGCAGTCCGAGCCTTGTGGCACTTTGTTCACTCGTCCTTGCCCTCGCCCTCGCCCTAACCAGGGCTGCCGGCACTCCCACCCCGGATATGTCCGCCGAGCAGCCATCACAAGCAGCCCGCGAGGCCCTGCAGAACAGGCCTCATCCGGCGGCGGGCCAAGCCCTGCGCGACGCGCTGGTCACTAGCACCGGTCCCACCCGGGCGGGCATTCTCGATTCGCTAGCCATCCGGCGCGAGGCCGAATCGGTGGCGGCCATCGCCCCTTACACCCGCGATGCCGACCCGCTGGTGGCCGAGGCGGCGATCGCTGCGCTGGGCAAAATCGGCGGGGCTCAGGCCGTGGCGGCCTTGCGGGCGGCGCAGGCCGGAATGGCTGCCGCACACCAAGCAACCCTCGCTAACAGCTTGCTCACTTGCGCCGAACAACAGCGCTTGGCCGGTGATTCCGCTGCGGCGCAGGCCCTGTTTTCCGACATCTATGCCGGCAGCACAGATGATGCGGTTAGAGCTGGGGCCTATCGGGGAAAGATTCTAACGGATCAAGGCGGGCCTAGCAGGCTCCTCGCGGCGGGTCTAGCCGGAAACGATCGCGGGGCCTTGCTGGCATCATTGCAACTGGGCGGAGAATTGCCGGGGGATGACGTCACTCATGTGTTGACCGATGCCCTGAAATCTTCACCGCCCGGCATTCAGGCCGCCTTGATCGCCGCCTTGGTGCAACGCCAGGCAACACAAGCCGTCACGGCCATGGCGGCATTGCTGCAAAGCCCGGACCCGGAATTGCGGATGGCGACTCGCGAAGCGTTAGGAACACTGGGCGACGCCAAATCCATTCCCTGCTTGATCGACGGCGCGGAGCGGGCGAGCGCCGATGAGCAGAAGAGCATTTGCCGGGCACTTTGTCGGTTGCGCGGCGCGGAGATCAGTTCGGCGTTGCTCGCGCTGTTGCC
>CAIQXC010000113.1 GCA_903875675.1 Akkermansiaceae bacterium | reverse complement strand
GGCCCAGCCACCGAAATTCACCCAATAGAAGCGGCCGGGGTCGGCCACCCGGAACATCACGATGAATCCCTCCGCTCCCTCGATCTTCCGCGCTTCCAGGGTCAACTCGTAGTCGCCCCACTTGTCATCACCGAAAATCAGCTTTTGGTCTGTGATCAACTGGCTGCTCATGACCGAGTCATCCTTGATCATCCAGCCACCTCCGCCCTGAGCTTCCAGTGAAGGATTGAGAATCATATCACCCCACAGTCCGCCATGCACCGAGTTAAATATGTGTTCAAGGAATTGCCCGTAGATCCTTGCATCCACGGTGTTTTCCACCTTGGACGGATCCACCTTGTAGTTTACCGTAGCGACGTCTTGAGCGGCAAGCCCGGCACAACATGCCAGTGTTGCCAAACCGCTTATCAGCCATTTCATCGCTGGTTTCGATTCCACGTGGCTCGCGCGGCATCCTGAATGACGGGTAGATCGATCCCGTTCTGGCGAAAACATGGGGTGGGCTCGGCGTGGGGACTGCGGGATGTGCATAGGTCTGCGGGTATTTATGAATCCAGTGGGTGTTTCTCTCATCAATGTTCCGGTTCCGATTTGTGACATAACGGTAACTCGCTTGCAAGCGCTCATGCACGGCATCCCATCGAACCCAAGATAGCGTTTCACAGGAGACAAAATCAATTTTTGAATTTTGGATGCAAGAGAGCCGCCTCGCGGTGGTGCTCCTCGTTAGAACAATCCATCCTTGGTAAAGCTTCATCGGCGGCGGTTAGTGACGATGCCCATGGCGAGCCGTATCCGCCTCGTATCGCGGGCTTGCCGCAAGCGGCTCAGATAATTTCATGTTTTAGAGAGGTTGGGGAGCGCCGGCATCCTGCCGGCTGCCTTCCGCATCCTGCGGAAGGCTCTTGGGCTTTTGAGGTGTCGCGATGAGATGCCGCGCGGCCTGTAGCGCCGGTCTGTGACCGTCGCTGGGCAAGATTGGGCGTTTCATTGGCTCGCGACGCTCACAGAGCGCTTACCGCTATCAAGGCAAGGCGTTCCGGATGCGCGGGGTCTCAGGCGGCTTTGCGGCGGAACATGAGGGCGGCGAGCAGGAGATTGACGAAGCTGATGACCACCAGTGGCAACACTAACGTGAGCACCCTGGCGAACGAGGCATCCTTGAGAAACACCCCTTTGACGACCTCAACGAAGTGACGCACCGGGTTGACCCATGTCAGGTGCTGGAGCCATAGTGGCATATTTTCCACCGGTGCGGTGTAGCCGGAAAGCAGGATGGCGGGGACCATGAAGACGAAGGCACCGAGAAACGCCTGCTGCTGGGTTTTGCTGATGGAAGAAATAAACAGGCCAACCCCCACCAGCGCCAACGCATAGAAAAACATCGCCCCGTATAACAATAACAGGTTGCCGCGAAACGGGATGTGATAGATAAAAACCGCAGCAATGAGGATGAGGGTGGCTTGGAAAAACCCGACCGCCACCGCCGGCACCGCCTTGCCGATCATGATCATTTCCGGCGAAAGCGGCGACACTAGCAACTGCTCAAACGTCCCCTGCTCGCGTTCTCGGGCCACCGATAGGGCCGTGACAATGAGCGAGCCAATGGTGGTGATGATGGCCACCAGACTGGGCAGGATGAAATAGGTGTATTCCAAATTCGGGACAAACGCATTGCGTGCCACAATTTCAGAAGGCATCACCCGCCCCGCTGTTGCCGCCCGATCCTTTAGAAAGCCATCTAACACGTTTTGCAGATAGTTGAAGGCAATCTGCGAACTATTGGATCGGCGGCCATCCAAAATCACCTGCACCGGCGAGGGCTGTGCCGTGATTAGCCGTTTGGAAAAATCCGCCGGGATGTGCACGGCCAACAGGGCCTCCCGGGTGCCGATGGATTGGTCCAACTCGTCGGCACTCCACACCGGCACGATGCGTGTGAAGGCGCCCGAGGCGGCGAAGCGTTGCATCATCTCGACGGAGGCGAGGCCTCGGTCCTCGTTGAACACCGCCAACGATGCGTTTTTCACCTCCAGCGTCGCGGCAAATGGAAACAGCGCCGTCTGCAGCAACACCGGCATGATCAACAGCATCCGCCCGCTCTTGGTGCTGAAGAGCGACTGGAATTCCTTGCGCACCAGCGCATCAATGCGGCTGAGAAACTTCATTCCATCCTCCTTTTGGTGAGCTTGGCAGTGAGCCCGATAAACACCACCGTGGTGCAACCTAACATAAATATATCCGGTAGCAGCAGCTTCCACAGAGAACCGGCCTGAAAGATGGTTTGCATGGACGAGACGAAATAGCGGGCTGGAATGATCCGCGTCACCCCGCGCAAAAATACCGGCATGCTGGAAATTTCATAGATGAAGCCGGATAACATCACAGCCGGCAAAAACGCCGCATTCAACGCCGCCTGCGCCGCATTGAATTGGTTACGCATTCCGGTGGAGATCGCCAGGCCAATGCCTAACACACTTAACAGGAACAACGAGCCCACCACCCACAGCGCCAGCAAGGTCCCGCGAAACGGCACTTGCAGGACCCAGTGCGCCACGCCCACGCACAGTAGCAGCGAAACCATCCCCAACCCGTAGTACGGCAAAATCTTGCTCAGCAGTAGTTCGGCGCGAGTCACCGGTGAGGCCAGCAGCGCCTCCATCGTGCCGCGCTCCCATTCGCGTGCCACCACCAGCGAGGTGAGCAGGGCGCCGATGACCGTCATGATCACCGTGATCGAACCGGGAATGATGAAATTGCGGCTTTCGGCCGACGAGTTGAACCACACCCGAGGCTCCAACGCGATCTCGCGCCGCAGGGCCTCGCCACGATCCCCAGCCCGCTGCTCCTGCCACGTCTGCCACACGCCGCTGACGGTGGCCCGCACGAACTGGGCAATGTTAGGCTCCGAGCCATCAGCCACCAGTTGCACAGGCGCAGTGGCCCCGGCTTGTTTGAGCTTGCGCGAGAAATCCCCCGGAACGATGACGTAGCCGCGAATCTGCGAGTCCACCAGCGCGAGTTCCAGCGCCTCCCGGGAGTCATAGGCACGCACGTCCAGCCACGGCGAACCCCTCAGCGCCGCCCCAAAAGCCGTCGCATCCGCTCCCCCATCCTCCATCCGCAAACCGATGCGCAACCGCGAAAAATCCAGGTTGATGCCGTAACCGAAAATGAAGAGCATCAGCAGCGGCATGAAAAACGCGATGAGGATGCTGCTAGGGTCGCGAAATATCTGCAACGTCTCCTTCCAGCACAGCGCCCGCAACCGCCGCCACGACAGCCAGTTCATCGAGCCTCCGGCTTGTGGGTGATTCACTAACATTTTTTCGCTGGTTTTGTGCTGGAAAGGAAAAGGGTTTCATCCCACGCGAATCTCCGCCATCGCGGGCTCCTGGCCGTCAAAAATTAGAGCGGCTGCGTGTTGGACCGCCTTGTCGGTCACCGCCACCACCTGCTCGCGCCATTGAGCGGGTGTCGGAATTCCATCGAAGTCCAGCAATCCTTCGCCGGCCCAAGCTGCGTGGGCGGCGGTGGATTCAAAGGCGAGTTTGCTTTGGGCGATGGCGAGGCGCTTGGCACGATCCAATTCGCCGGGGTGGGGGCCGTTGGCGACGATGTCATTCATTTCCCGCAGGATGCAAGCGATGGCTTGATCGCGAGCATCCGGATCGAGGCCGGCACTGATCTCGAAGGCACCGGTTTCATGGAATAGCGTCACATCACTGGCAATCTGATAACACAAACCCCGCTCCTCGCGCAGCTCCAAAAACAGCCGAGAACTGGCACTCTCCCCAAGCATCAAACTGAGCAGACGCAACGCATGGCGGATTGGATCCTGCCGCCCCGGCGTGTGCCAGGCCAGCGAAAGTTGCAGTTGCTCGGTTTCGCGCGTCTCCACCACCCGCAGCGGCGGCCCTGCCCGCCTGACAAACGCCGCCGCCCGCTCGACCCGCTGGAACGTCCCGGGCAAGCGCGGCTCGATCAACGCCTGCACCTGCTCCAGCGAGAATGGCCCGGCGGCGGCAATGACCATGTCCTCACGAAAATGATGCCGGTCGCGAAAATCCAGCAACTTCTTGCGGGTGATGCGGGCAATCGATCCGAGGGTGCCGGAAATC
>CAIQXC010000112.1 GCA_903875675.1 Akkermansiaceae bacterium | reverse complement strand
GCCGAAGTCCTCTTCACCTCCCTCCTGGTTTGAAGTTCCACCTCGCTAAGGTTGAAGTGGACCTGCACCCTACTCGCCCCAGGTTCGGGGCTGGGTTTTAGAAACGGCGCAGAGTGGCAAGGGGCCTCGCCCAATACCCCCCATCAAACGCAATAAACCTGCACCGCCCCGACCCCGGGGCCCTGCACCCGCCGCAACTTCTCCACCGCACGCTTCACCATCACCGCCGCTGCAAATGCCTCCCCCATCGTGTTAAGCGTGGAAAAACTGAAGCGCAGACTGCTTCTGGCACGCATCTCGTCAATCCCCATGGCCACTTGCACATGCGAGGGCCGCTGTTTGCCGCTCATGCACGCCGAGCCCGCCGAACAAGCGATGCCCGCTTCATCTAACAAAATCAACAAGCCCGCCGCCTCACAGCCATCAAATGACAAGTGACTCGTGTTGGGCAGGCGATGCCCCAAATCGCCGTTGACCGTCACTCCAGCCAATTCATCTAGCAATTTCGCCTCGAATGCATCGCGCAAGTGGCGCAATGCCGCATGCTCATCCACCGCCGCTTGCTTGCACATGATGGCTGCAGCCACCCCGAGGCCGACGATACCGGCCGTATTTTCGGTGCCGCTGCGGCGCCCGCCCTCCTGTCCGCCGCCTATCAAAAGTGGTAAAAACCGCAAGCCGCTGCGCACATACAGGGCACCGACGCCCTTGGGTCCATGGAGTTTGTGAGCCGAAAGTGACAACAGGTCCAGCCCCAATTCCCGCACCTTGAGGGGGATTTTCCCCATGGCCTGGACCGCATCCGTGTGAACCCTCAGCCCCCGTTCGCGGGCCATGGCACACACTTCGCGCAACGGTTGGATCACCCCCGTCTCATTGTTGGCAGCCATCACCGACACAAACGCTGCCCCGTCCAAGCCCTCCGAAAACGCCTCCATATCGAGCCGCCCTCCCTCATTCACCGGCACCAGCCTGAGCCCGCGCGGCAGGGCTTCGGCGTATCGCAGCACCGCCGAGTGTTCGATGGCCGACACCAGCGCTGGCCCGGGCCCCGCATGGGCGTCAAGCGAATGCAGGGCCGTGTTCACACTCTCCGTGCCGCCGCTGGTAAACACAATCTCCTCCGGCTGGGCACCAAGCCACTGCGCCACCTCTGCACGCGCCAACTCGATGGCTTGGCGGGCCCGCTTCGCCGCCCCATAGGTGCCCGACGGGTTGGCATAGCCATCCCGCAGCCACGGCAACATGGCCTCCAACACCTCCGGTCGCAGCGGCGTGCTCGCGTTCGCATCCAAATGAATCATGCCCACAGCCTGACTCAGCCCGCCGCGCAATTCAACCGCGAAAACTCCCAGACTGCATCAAAACGCCCCCTGCCGAACACACCACCCGATGCCTACATTGGCCCAGCGCCATGCGGCGTCGCCCCACATCGCCGTGTAACGGAGCCAGTCCCTCCCGAAATCCCGGAAATGTTCCCACAGGGAGCCATGACCCGCCACGCACAGCAAGCCAGCAAGCACCAGCACATTGCCAAATCCTATCAATACCAATGACAAAAACGTCCCGTTCTCCTGCAAATCCGGCTGTTCCCGCGGCAGCATCCACAACGTCCACACCATGTGAAACGTCCACGTCAAGCCGATGACCGCGTAAAACAACTTGTCCCACTCCGTCGAAAACGTCGCAAACACCTTCAGCAACCCATACAACACCGCCGCCTCCATCGACCAAATCGGCAGAAAATACGGCGATAGCGCAATCACCCAGTTCGTCTTATTCGTGGTGATGTACCCGCCCTGCTCGCTCACATGAAATTCCGACACCTTGCCGCCCAAACACGTCACCACCAGCCCATGGGTGAACTCGTGCCCAAACACGTACAACTTCAAGAAAACCCCGTGCATCAATCCCGACCAAAACCAGCCCAACATCACCAGCACCCCAATCGAAAAATGCCATAACTCCGCACTCTGCCATAACTGCTGGTGCAGCGCCGCCTGCGAAAATCGCTTTACCAGCGTCCAAGCCGTCACCAAACAGAACGGCAAAATGAGCAAGGCCAACGTCCAGCGCAGCAAACGCTTCGTCCAACCAACCTCACTCATTTCCTCCAACACAGGCCCTGCTGCCGCAATCGCAGCACGCATCGATTTCCCCTCCCGCCGCTTACCACGCCGGTTCTCCCACTCGGAAGCCACCCCATTCGTCCCTCCCAAAACCTCCTCAAATGCCTTGCGCGCCCGTCGCTGGTTTGGCGGCGGACGGCCTGCAGACTTTCTGGCACGACTATGACCCATGACGAGACGCGAAAGTAGATTATTCACATTTCTTAATAAATCAAGCGCCAATCTTGCCCGCCAGCGGGTTTTTGCCCGGAAACAACAGTCCCGCGCTTGCCAAAGGAGTGCCCCTACCCTATCTTCGACCCTTATGCACTGCCGACCCGCCCTATCCATCTTGCTGTTGTGCCCGCTTGCCGCCTCGGCGCAATCCTCCAATCTCAACCTTCCGGAAATTGATGCCGCTCGCATCAGTTACCGGCAAACCGCCAATTTGGACATGGGGAGCGGGTCCGGCCAATTGCAACTCTCCCAGCTCGAAGTGCGCTCGCTTCTGTCGCGGCCCATCCCACTGGCCGACGACTGGCTGGTGGTGCCCTTTGCTGATTTCACCCTTAGCAACTTCGACCTTGGTCACCCCGCCAGCCCGACGGGTTTTCCGTTTCACAACGAGGACCTGTACTCGCTCGGCGTGAGCGCCTTTGCCGTCCACATCAATGATACTTCACCATGGATTTACGGCGGCTGGGCACGAGCCGAACTTGCGACGGATTTCGAACACGTCACTAGCGACGCGCTCACATTCGACCTGGCGGCCGCCGGGGCCTACCGCTTCAACGATCATTTCACCCTTGGCTGCGGTGCCGCCGTCTTCAACCTCAACGGCCACGTCTCGGGCTACCCCGTCGTGGGTTTCGATTGGATTGTGAGTGACACCGTCCGCATCGGCCTCTACGGCCCATCCTTCGTCGCCGCCTACACCCCTTCCCAAGACTGGAAACTCAGCTTGCTCGGCAAAACCATCGGCGGCATCTGGAACGTCACCGATACGGCCGGTAACTCGCGGGCCATGGAACTCACAACCTATCAGATTGGGGTTTCCGCAGAACGCCGCCTCAGCGGCAAATTGTGGCTTTCCGCCACTGTGGGGGCGAGCGTCGGCAACCAATTGGAATACACCACGCTCACCGGTTCCACCCTCTATAGGCGGGCACCGGAGGCCGGTGCCTTCGCCCAAATCGGACTTCGACTCAAGGCATGGTGAGCCATCTGACCTTTTTTGCCGCCGGTTTTGCCCTTCATGATTTCATGAGAACTCACACGATTTTTCTAGGTCTTCTTGCCTCCACAGCTGTCGCTTGGTGCTCCCCTGCCCTGCCGAGCGCCCCCCCGCCATCACCCACCAAGCCCAACATCATCTTCATCCTTGCCGACGACCTCGGGATTGGCAACGTGAGTTGTTATGGTGCGGATCACTTCAAGACCCCCAATATTGATAAACTGGCAGCCAGCGGCACACGCTTTGAGCATTGCTACGCTTGTCCCCTCTGCGGGCCGTCGCGGGCCCTGCTGATGACCGGGCGCTATGCCTATCACACTGGCATGACTGGCAACGATAGCGGCCCGCTGCTCAAACCGGCCAACGAAGTGATGATGCCGCGGGTGCTCAAGCCGGCGGGTTATGTGACGGCGATGTGCGGCAAGTGGAGCCAATTGCCGCTGCAACCGGGCGACTGGGGGTTTGACGAATACCTGCGCTTCAAGGGCAGCGGTGATTATTGGAACAGCCAGGAACGCGCCAAGGAGTACACCGTCAACGGCAAGCCCAAGCCACTGCGCGACGGCGAATACCTGCCCGACAAAATGCACGATTTTGTCATCAACTTCATCGACCGCCACCAGCACGAGCCGTTCTATGTTTATTATGCCATGTCGCACGTTCATGCCGACATTTTGCGCACCCCTGACAGTGCCCCAGACAGCAAAGACTTCTATAGCGACAACGTCGCCTACATGGACAAACTCGTCGGCAAATTGCTCGCAGAACTCGACCGCCTGAAACTGCGCGACAATACCTTGATCATTTTCGCCGGCGACAACGGCACTGCCCCACCCTATGCTCCGCGCTCCACCGTCCATGGCAAGGCCCTATCCGGCCACAAAGGCACCCTGCTGGAATGTGGCGCGCTCGTTCCGTGCATCGCCAGTTGGCCGGGCAAAACCCCGGCCGGCAAGGTTTCACCCAACCTTCTGGATCTGAGCGACTTCCTCCCCACCCTCGCCCAAATCGCCGGTGCCAAACTGCCCAGCGGCGTCACCATCGATGGCAAATGCTTCGCGCCGCTGCTCCTCGGCCAATCCGCCCCGTGGCCCCGCGACTGGATCTTCGTCGAACTCGGCCGCCATTGGTACGACCGCGACAGCGGCTGGAAATTGAACCAAGCAGGCGAACTCTTCGATATGAAAAACTCGCCATTCGCCGAACCACTGGTGCCCGCTAACACCCAGGATGACGCTGCCCTAACCGCCCGCAAACGCCTGCAGGCCGTCCTCGACCAACTCAATCCCGCAGGCGGCAAAGTGGACCCGGGCGATGGATCGGGCAAACATGCTAACAAGGCCAAGAAGGCTAACAAGGCCGGCAAGAAGCCAGCAGCCGCCAACAGCGAAAATGCCAACAGCGAAAATGCCAACAGCGACAACGCGAATGCGGACGACGAGTGAAACTCCGGAACGATAGATGAGAACTCCGGAGTTCAGTAAATCACCAAGCGAGCCGACTTCGGCGCAAAGGGCTCGACACGGAATGCGTTAGATCCGGATTTGAGCAGACGGGTGACGTCCAAGCGGAACGGTTTGCCGATAAAGCCGCCAGCGAATTGGCCGTTGACGGTGATGCTGGCGGCGGCTTCTGGAGTGAGATCGTCCATCTCCAAAAAGACCCGCGATTTCGCCAGATCCAGATCTGCGGGAATCTCGCATGTGCCGTCAAACGGATTGGCCGTCACCGGGCTGACGATGGCATGACGTCCGGCAGCGGCACGCAATTCCTGCTGCTCCTGCGGAGACGGGTTGGCGCTCAGAATCACCGTCTGGGTGTCATCCCCTTTGATCGTTATCGATTTGCCATCGGCGGTGCATTCGGCGACCAGCCCCTTGACGACTCCAAAGGCCGGGTCATCTCCATCTGCCAGACGTTGCACTGCCAGCAGACGTTCGCCGGCGTCGATGCTCTTTTGGAGGCGTTCGCGCACGTCACGGCTGCGCTTGGCGTCGCCGGCCACGCCATAGCTGGCCTTCACCACAACGAGTTTTTGGGCGGGCGATGGCTTGTCGGCAACGGGGCGGGTGTCGCGCAAGGGGATTTGGCGTTGCGGCTTCAGGTCGGCGCTCATGCGAGCCGGGAGCTTGCGTGGGCTGTCCTGAAAGACGACGAGGACGCTTTCCATCGGTTCGAGGGTGAGGGAGAATTCGGTGCCGGCGGCGGTTAGCTTGCTAGAGACGGAGGCCATTTCGTTGCGCATCGGATCCCAGACTTCGGGAGCACCCTTGCCGGTGGCGCGAAAGGTGAACGGCCGGGCGGCCCCCTCACGATTCTGGTTACAGACGAGAAACACGTCACTGCCGACCTTCTGGCGGTGAAGCACGTGCAGCCAGTTGCCGGTATCGCCCGCCAGCACTTCCAGAGTTGGATGAATGCCGGCATCCTTGGCGAGGACTTTTTGCAGGTCTGCAGCACTGGGCTTTTCCGGTAGGAAATAACTGCGTCCGCCCGCCGCATTGGTCTTGCAAACACCCAGACCCGGGGTGGCCGCACCCCACAGTGCGTCGCGCAGGGTGGCGATGTCCTTGGAATCCCGGCCGATGGTGGCAGACTTGCCAGGCAACATGCCATAGGCGAGCACCACGCCGCCGTTGTCAAAAAACTCACGGGCTTTCGCTAAAGTTGGATAGGGAATAACCTCCACGGCGGGCATCACCAGCACCTGATAGGCTTCCTTGTGCAGGTTGATTTCCTTGCCCTTGAGCGTCGCATGATTTTCCCAGGCGTCGTATTGCAGCCAATCGCAGTCGAACTGGACGTCCTGCAAGGCGCTGGTGAGTTCCTCGGGCCGCTGCTTGGCACCAACGTGATAACTCTGTCCGAGATGCAACATGGCCACCGGAGCCACGTGACGACCGCCGGTGAGCAACAGGCTCAAGCGGTTGGTGTAGTCAGCCCAGACCCGGTAGAGAGGCCACCGGGGTTCCTTGCCGCCATTGTAAAAGTAGGGTGGGTAGTCGCCATCATAGGGTGCCCGAGGATTGAACGAATGCGGAATCAGGTAGTTCACGCCGCGCACTTGGTGCCAGTCGGCCAGCCATTTCATCGTCGGATAGGTCAAGTCCTGGTTGTAACCACCAAAAATCTCGCAGAACGCAATGTCGTTATCCTTGTTGTACGTGTGCGAAATCGAACTGGCAATCTTGGCCATCTGGTATTCGTTCATGTTTCGATTGCCTGGCTGAAGCTGGCCACAAACCAAATCAATGCCGCCCATATCGCTGTACTTCTGCAATTGCATCATGTTTCCGCCAGACATCTCCCGGTTGAAAATTTCGTTGCCGTGCTCCATGAAGTGGCCCATCGAGACGACCTTGTGCTCGCGGCACCAGCGACTCATGCCGCCATACATCGTGCGACCCCACGACTCCGCGAAGCAGTCGAGATAACTATAAAACGCGGCCGTCTGGTCATCGCCGGCGAGTTTGAACTTGTAGGCGACTAGCAATTTATTGAGGTCGAGATTGCGCTCGGCCACAAGCTTGGGGAAATCACTGCCCCAATCGCCCGGGGTCTCCGGCTCATCGTAAAAATATCCGGTGATGGTCTTGCCAAAATCCTCCTTGAAGCGGTCATAGTGCGGTTGATAGACAGTCTTGATGAACCAATCCACGCAAGCCGGATCGGCCCCGTCAACCGACACATATTTTTGCTGGGCTCCCTTGGACCCGTTGAATTTCCAGCTGAACTTCATGACGTGCCAGACACCCGCCGGAGCCTTCCACTCCAAATTGCCGTTGTGCACCGACGAAGTGAGGTCCACCAGTTGTGAGCCATCCACCGCGCCATCCACCTCGCGCCCCGCAATCACCCGAATGAGGTTAGGGTCCGCAAAGCCACTCTCACTAACAGCCTTGGGGCCATCGACGCGCGTCTCACTGGCCACCAGGCGCTTGCTGCCATACTCGGCGGGCACCCGTCCGCCCATCATCTGGCTAGGCCACCACCAGTCGTCGTAAATGAACATCGTCAGGTCATATTTCCGGGCAAAATCCAGATTGATGGCGAGGTCGCGGTACCAGCCCTCGCCCAGCCAATCCTTGTGCGGACGGGGCTCAGCCGTGAATGTCCCATTGTGGCCTTCCAGCACTTTTTGCAATTCCCCCTCCAACTGGCTGCGCGTCTCATCGCCGTGCATCCAGAACAAGGGGCCGGTGTGGCGGCGTGCTGCCATCGGCATGGTATCAAACTGTTGTTCCAACTCCGTCCAACCGGGGTCCTTGGCGGACAGGGTTGGGATGGCGAGCAGGGCGAGCACGCTTGCGGTGAATGCGGGTGATTTCATAGGTCGTGATGGTGCCAGGTGGTTGAATCAAGGCAGGTGTTAGCGCTGCCTGTGCTAACACCGATACGCATCCTTTCCGCAGGAATTTCATCGATCTGGTGGCAATTCCACCCGGACCCGGAAAAAATGCCCGCTTCCCGGCTGATCCTTCATCACTCACCATAACAAAATGAAAGCAATTGGTTTCAGCTGCCGTTTCAATTGTCCACTGTGGAAACAGAGGCTCAACGGCCGAAAATGCAAGGACGTCCACCGATTAGAAATGATTCCGTCATACTTACTTATGCAATACCCACGACTTCACTCACTGACATTTGCCGGCAGCGCAACGCCACCCGCAGCCGCCTTGCGTTATCAGACTCCTGGCAACCGTCCCTGCAGCGGCACGGCTCACAGGTGGCCAAGCGCCGGATCGAAGGGCTTGGCTGCGGGTGCCATGGTTTTACTAGTTTGGACGGGGTTGGCGGCCGGGGAGGATCGTCCGGCAGCAGCGGAGCCGTCCACCGGGGCAGCGGTATTTTCGGATGCGCCGGTGAAGCCGGAGGAAGTGGGATGCGATGAAATCCTTTTTGTGAAACGCAAACCCTATTCTTCAGATCACTACTATACCGATATCAACAACGGTACCAACGGCGACCGATTCATGCCTGAAAACGGTATCTATTCATATAACCTTCGCAGCCACTTGGAACGGCCCGTCGTCACCGCCGCCAACCTACCGGGTGGCAAGGGGTTTATCGGAAAAACCAGCCTGTCATTTGATGCCAAGAAGGTCATCTTCGACTTCCGCCAAGACCCCGGCGCTGGCTTCCGCATCTGGGAAGTGTGCACCGACGGGTCCGGCTTGCGCCAAATCTCATTCCCACCAGCAGACGAAGCCCAAAAAGCAGCTCGCTGGGGCGGCGGTTGGCATACCGACGACATCCACCCCTGCTACCTCCCGGACGGTAAAATCATTTTCTCCTCAACCCGGTGTGAACATACGGTCTTGTGTGGTGGTTCGTCAGGATTGGCAGCACCGGTGCTCCATCGGATGGATGCCGATGGCAGCCATGTCGAGCAACTCAGTCACAGCCTGGTAAGCGAATTCTGCCCCGTGGTCCTCGCTGACGGCCGGGTCATGTATCACCGCTGGGAGTATATCGACCGTGGAGCGCGAGTCGCCAAGACGGTGTGGGCGATGCGTCCGGACGGCACCAAACCACAGGAACTCTATGGCATGGCCGACGATGACACGACTGTCTATATGTATCCCCAACCCTTGCCCGGCAGTGATCACAAATTCGTCTCTGTGGGCACCTGTCACTATCCGCAGGGGGGCTGCCTTGGCGCCATTTTGCTGGTGGACTTCGGCATGGGAGTTAGAGAACGCGGGCTGGACCCCGATCAACCAGGATACGTCCAGTGGGATGCCAAGTACCCCGTCGTCAACCTAACTCCGCAGGTATTCATTCCCCGCCGCTCCGAGCCCGGTTGGCGGTTCTTGAAACCCGACGGCACCCGCGTGGATGATGGCGAAGGCCGCCAAGGGCACCTCTACACCCATCCGTATCCGGTCAACGAACACCAATTTCTCGTTTCCTACAAAGTCAAAGCCACCGATCATTACAAGGAAGTCGCCAATGCCTACGCGCTCTACCTGATAGATACGCAGGGACTCCATCGCCCGGTGCATGCCGATCCCACGCTCTCCTGCTGGCATCCTCTGCCGTTGCTGGCCAAGCCCGTGCCGCCGCTCATGCCCATTGCGCTCAACCCTCAATATGCCGCTAACAACCAGGCCTTGTGTATCCTAGCCGATGTCACCCATGGCATGGAGGGGGTGGCGGCGGGACAGGTCAAGTGGTTGCGCATCAACGAGGCGGTGCCGCGCTATTGGTCCACCGGCACGCATTGGAACCCGGCATCGAGCAGTTCCGAGTGGAAGGCGAGCCTGTGGCCACGGGTGCAATGGGGGGTGGTGCCGGTTGAAAAAGACGGCTCAGCACAGTTTGTGGTGCCAGCCGGACGCAATATCTTCTATCAAGCACTGGACGCCAATTTCAGGGAGATCCAACGCGAAAGAACCTATGTGAATTACGCCCCAGGCGAAGTCCGCTCCTGCACCGGTTGCCATGCCCAATCCGGCCGCAACGACTCTGGACGCCCCTCCGTTAGCCCGCTGGCGCTCACCCGGCCGCCGAGCGTGCCGCAACCGCAACCGTGCGACCTTCCAGCCGCCGGTGGAAATGGCCTCGCCGGCCAAGTCATTCACTACCCCAGCGATATCCAGCCAATCTTCGATGCCAAATGTGTTTCCTGCCACGGGCCGAAGGATCCGGCGGGCGGGCTCAGGCTCACAGGTGAAGCCACCGTCCTGTACAACACGTCCTACGAACAACTCGCCAGCAAGGAACTGGCTGGCCCGCTCATTTCCGAATTTACCTCGTTTCGCAAAGGCGACCAAGGCAATTTCAACGGTGCCTATCTACCCCCGGGAACCCTGGGCGGCACCCCAAGCACATTGCTCGCCGTGCTCACCGATCCCGCGCATCCGAAAAACTCCAAGGACAACCATTGCCAGATGCTAACAAAAATGGAACTGATGGTTTTGTGCCGTTGGATGGACAGCAACTATCAATTTCACGGCAGTTACTACGGCCGCCAACACCCGCAATGGATCAACCGGGATCCCGCAGTGCCGGCCTATGATCCGGCAGACTTCCGGCGCAAGGCCACCTTTGAGGAGGCCACCAGCTCCACCGCTCCACCTTGGCACCGTTAGCTGATATGTTATACTTGACTGCGTAAGCCCAAGGTCCAACGTCAAACCGCCAATCGCGGTTTGACTCCCGCCGCTGCCACGAGAGACTGCGGGCATGAAACACACCATCGCATCCGCCCTCGGATTAGCCATCTTGGCTGGCATCTCCCTAGTCACCCCGGCCATGGCCGTCATCAGTATAAGCTGGACGAGCATAGGTAACGCCGGCAATCCGGCGGACCCTGCTACTGGCTACGGCTCGGTGGACCATACCTATAACATTGGCACTTACGAGGTAACCAACGCTCAGTACGTGGATTTCCTCAATGCCAAAGGATCTTCCAACAGCGCCGGGATTTACAATGGCACCATGGGCAGTTACAGCAACATCATCCAAAGTGGCAGCAACGGCAGTTATAGCTATAGTGTGTCGAGCACCTATGCAAACATGCCAGTGGTTGCCGTAACATGGTTTGACGCAGCCCGCTTCAGCAACTGGCTGGGCAACGGCCAAGGCAGTGGCAGTATGGAGACGGGAGCATACACGCTCAACGGAAGCACCAGCGGCTTCATCGCGGTGAATGCCGCGGCAGGGGTTTACATCCCCAGCGAGAACGAGTGGTACAAGGCGGCCTATTACAACAAGACCTCTTCAACCTACTCGCTCTATGCCAACGGCCTGAACGCAATCACCCCGGGAGATGCGAATTTCGCCGGAAGTGGTGCACTCAATGTCGGCTATGGCAAGGCAAGTTCCTACGGCACATTTGGCCAGGGCGGAAATGCTTGGGAATGGAATGACTCGGTGAACGGCTCGTCGCGCGGACTGCGAGGGGGCGCTTGGGACGATGCCAGCTTCTCTCTGACGTCCTCCCCCCACCTCAACCTCGATCCATCCAACGAGGGCTACGTCATCGGTTTCCGCGTCGCCAGCAGTGGGTTGCCGGTTTCCAATCCCATCCCCGAACCAACAACAGCCATGCTAACAATCCTAACGGCTTCGGGGTTGATGATTCGCCGCAAGCGCTGATTCCTCGCTAGAAGGGTGCGTGCCTTCAAGATAGCATGTGACGGGCAATCCCAAGGATTATCCCGAGAATGTGCCACTGATGAACTCATTGCGCAGAGGAGCCTCAGAGATCAATGTTCGACCTCGCTTTCGACAACGGATCGACCAAGTCGGATTCCCTAACTGGCGACTATTGGCGGACGAGTAACACCTCAAATACATGTTACCGTGCG
>CAIQXC010000111.1 GCA_903875675.1 Akkermansiaceae bacterium | reverse complement strand
TTCTGAAGTGCGAGCGCGGGGTCCATCGCTTGGTGCGCATCTCCCCGTTCGATGCCGCAGCCAAGCGCCATACCTCGTTCGCGTCGATCGATGCCAACCCGGAAATTTCCAAGGAGATCAAGATTGAAATCAACCTGACGGATATTGAGATCACCACCACGCGTTCCGGCGGCAAGGGGGGCCAAAACGTCAACAAGGTGGAAACCGCGGTCCTGCTGCGCCACCTTCCCACCGGGATTCTGATTCGCTCCACCGCCGCCCGCTCACAGGGTGCCAACCGCGAACTCGCTTTCGAAATCCTCAAGTCCAAACTCTACACCATCGAGGAAGACAAACAACGCGCCGAATCAGACCGCGCCTACAGCGAAAAGGGCGACGTCTCGTGGGGCAACCAAATCCGCTCCTACGTCTTCCAACCCTATCAAAAGGTCCTCGACCTGCGCACCGGCGAGGAAAGCGGCAACATTCAGGACGTGATGGACGGCGACCTGGACGCCTTCATCGAAGCCAAACTTCGCGGCAAGGTCCGCGTCAAAGGTGCCAAGGACGAAGAGTAATTTGTTTGTTATCCAGCCTCACCCGTACCTCGCATGTCTTCTGATCTAACTCTCATCAAGGCCGGCACCGGCGTTCTGACAAAATCCGCCAGCGGCACACTGGATCGTGCCGCGCTGGTCCATCTGGTAGCAGCAATCGCCGGACTGGTGGATGCCGGCCACCGCTGTTTATTCGTGTCCTCCGGTGCGGTGGGATCGGGCCTCGCAGCATTCGGACTCACCGAGTATCCGCAGGAAACCGCCACCCGCCAAGCTTGCGCGGCAGTGGGCCAGGCCCAGCTCATGCAGACGTACAGCAGCCTGTTTGCCAACTTTGAAATCACCGTGGCCCAAGTCCTGCTCACTGCCGCAGACTTTGGCACACCAGAACGGGCCACCTACGTCAGCGACACGTTCCGCCGCCTGCTCGTCGAGCCTCGCATCCTGCCCATCATCAATGAAAACGACTCGGTGGCAGTCGAGGAGTTGAAGTTCGGGGACAACGACATGCTATCCGTCCAAGTGGCAAAACTCGTCCAGGTGGGCCGCATTATCCTGCTCACCAGCACCGACGGATTGCTGGACCCGGAGACCAACACGCTCATTCCGGAGGTTACCGACATGGATCGCGTCATCCATCACGTGCGGCTGGACAAGGGCCGGTTTTCCATGGGCGGCATGGCCTCCAAACTCGGCGCCATCCGTTACGCGGTGGATGCCGGCATCGAAACCCACATCGCCAACGGCCGTCATCCCGAGCGCCTCGCCGGCATTCTGGCCGGTTCAGGCATCTCCACACGCTTCCACCCACAGACCTAACGCATCAGACCAGCGCCCGCCCTCTGGCTCGCCGAATCGCCGCTCCCGCCGCCTATCGCCTGCTACAATCCCACCATGTCCGCTTCCATCTCCGATACCATCCACCTGATGGGCCGCCAAGCCCGCACGGCCGCCTATCGCCTTGCCCAGCTCGACAGTGAACAAAAAAATTCTATCCTGCGGGCCATGGCCGCCGCCATCCGTGACGCCTCCCCTGCCCTGCTCGCCGCCAATTCTCTGGATATGGCCGAAGCGACAACACCCGAAAAGGCGCTCTCCGCAGCGATGTTAGACCGCTTGCGCCTCGATGAAATCCGCCTCGAAGCCATGGCCGCCGGCATTGATCAAGTGGCCACACTGGCCGATCCAGTGGGCCAGATCATCGACTCATGGCAGCGGCCCAACGGCCTGAACATTGAGCAAGTGCGGGTGCCCATCGGCACCATCGGCATCATCTATGAGAGCCGCCCAAACGTCACTGCCGACGCTGCCGTGCTGTGCTTCAAAACCGGCAACGCAACGATTCTGCGCGGCGGCAGCGAGGCAATCCACTCAAACCGCGCCATTGCCGAGGTCCTCCAAGCAGGTGGAGCGGCAGCCGGCCTGCCCGAACACGCAATTCAACTCATCCCCTTCACCGAGCGGGAAAGCGTGGCCGTGCTCGCCCAGATGGACCGCTGGCTCGACCTCATCATTCCGCGTGGTGGCAAGGGCCTCATCGAAACCGTGGTGTCCCTGGCTCGCATGCCCGTCATCAAACACTACGACGGCATCTGCCACCTCTTCGTCGATGCCGCAGCCGATCCCGCCATGGCGGTCTCCCTAACCGTGGACTCAAAAACCCAGAAATGCGGCGTCTGCAACGCTCTGGAAACCTTGCTCGTCCATCGCGACGTCGCCGCCAGCTTCCTGCCCCGCGTCGCCTCCGCCCTGCGGGCCAAAAACGTCGAATTGCGCGGCTGCCCCGCCACCCGCGCTATCCTAACTGACATCGCGGAGGCCACCGAGGACGACTGGCGCTGCGAATACCTCGAACTGATCCTTTCCATCAAAGTCGTCGATTCCCTGGATTCGGCCATTGCCCATATCAACGAGTACGGTTCGCATCACACCGACACCATCGTCACTGCGGACCAAGCCGCCGCCGAGCGGTTTCTCCGCGAAGTGGACTCCGCTTGCGTGTTTCACAATGTTTCAACCCGATTCGCCGATGGCGGTGAATTCGGCTTCGGCGCGGAAATCGGCATCTCCACCGACAAACTCCACGCCCGCGGACCCATGGGCCTGCGGGAACTCACGTCCTATCAATACCGCGTCCGTGGCAACGGCCAAACCAAGGGCAGCGGAGTGATCGGTTAATGATTGCGCACCAACCTGTCCCCTGAGCAACCTAAATTAATACGTTCATTTTCAATGGCTTATCAAATTAGTTACTGCCCGCTCCATGCACGCCACGGGTCCCGAGCTCCTCTCTCCTCCATCTAACCAATAATTAATACCACCATGTCCCCCATCATCATCGGCGGCACCGTCGCCATTGACCACGTCAAAACCCCCACAGCAGAGGCCGCCAACCTGCTCGGCGGTTCCGCCTCATACGCCGCGCTCGCCGCCTCCTACTACACCAACCCCGTGCATCTCGTCGGCATCATCGGCAAGGATTTTCCGCAGGAACACCTTGAATTGTTAGAGAGCCGCGGCATCACGCTCGACGGACTCGAGCGCTCAACCGGCGATTCCTTCTCGTGGTCCGGTGAATACCATGAGAACATGAACGACCGCACCACCCACCAGGTTGATATCAATGTGCTGGAAAATTGGAGTGTCAAAGTGCCCGCAGCGCTGGCCGGAGCACCGGTGATCATCCTCGCCAACATGGCTCCGGAAAACCAAATCCAGATGCTCGACCAATGCACCGCAGCCCATCCGTTCGTCGTGGCCGACACCATGGACCTGTGGATTCACATCGCCAATGAGCGCCTTCACGATGTGCTCAAGCGCATCGACCTTCTCGTCATCAACGAAAGCGAGGCCCGCGAATTTGTGGCAACTAGCAATCTAGTGGTGGCGGGCCAGCGCCTGCTTGCCAAAGGCCCGCGCTTTGTGGTCATCAAGCTGGGTGAGTTTGGGGCGATGTTGTTTGCCGCCGGTGATACCCCGGGCCTCTCGTCATCCAACTTTTTCCGTTGTGCTGCCTTTCCGCTGCACGAGGTGGCAGACCCCACTGGAGCCGGCGATTCGTTTCTGGGTGCGCTGGCCGGATATCTGGCCGCCACCGGACGCGACGCATTCACCTTTGACGACATCCGCCAGGCGGTGGTCGAGGGGTCGGTGGTGGCGTCCTTCACTTGTGAGGCATTTTCGACCCGTCGCCTGCAGGAGATCACCCGCGCCGACATCGAACTGCGCCTCGCCTTCCTCAAATCCATCACCCACTGGCCCTAAACTCAGAGCTTTGAGCTCCGAGCCTCGATCCACCAAAGGAAGACAAACGCCTCGTAATAGACATAGAACTCCAATACTTTCCACCAATATTGGATCGGCTCGTCGCCGCCGTGGCAGCCACAGGCAATGTTGAGCTTGTGATACCATGCCCAACCGATAGCCACCGCAAAGGTGGTCACCAGTCCGCAACCCGCCAGAATCGCACCCCGACGCGGCCGACCCAGCGCCAGACAAGCGCCCGTGACTATCTGCATCCACGGCAAGATGTAGGCAATCACCGCATCCCAGGGCGCTCCCACCATTTTGTAATTGCCCACGGCCTGAGTGAAATGGGTCAAGCCGCTGATAAAAACCAACTGGTAACCGCTCCAGACAAACCACAGCCCCAAGCCAACACGCAAGCGCAGCGCCAGCAACGTTAGATAGTCCCGTCTCTTTTCCATGGCCTGAGCCTGTGGCATCGTTGCCCGCCGGGCAAGCTCATTGTGTGGTACAATCCAGCGACGATTGGCTTGGCAGCGAG
>CAIQXC010000110.1 GCA_903875675.1 Akkermansiaceae bacterium | reverse complement strand
TTTGTGATCTGGCTCTCAAAATCGTCCTTGGCACGCTTGAATTCACCCATGCTCTTGCCAACACCGCGAGCCAGTTCAGGCAGTTTTTTAGCACCGAACAATAACAAAACGATCAGGAGGATCATGGTCCAATCCTGAGGAGAAGTGATAAACGCCAACGTGAGCTGCATGCGGTGATGGTAGGCCGGTGTGCTTGCCGCGCAACAATTTTCGGTGAAAGTTTTTAGTGGCCAGGTCGAGAAACAACGCTAGCCAGGCAGAGTTGGTGTGGGTCACGTCCATTCGCAGAGGGACTCCAGATGAGCGGCTGAGCCATCGCGCAGCCAGCCGTCGAGCTGCGCCTGGTCCTTGAGTTGCTGGCCGCGGGCCCGCGGCACAGCGATGTAGCGGGTGGCCAGACCCGGGTGGCTGCTCATATCGACCCAAAGTTTTTCGAACTGGCAGACCGGGAATACGTCCTCTTGGCCACGCCCCCAGCGTTTTTTTACATCCTTGAGGGTGATATAAGTGGGCATCCGGGCGGCCACCGCACGGATAGCTCGGTTGACTTTCTCCAGATCATTGAGGTCCGCACGGCTCAGCTTGAAGGTGGCGAGGAGTTGGTCGATGTGGATCCAGCAGGTGTTGGAGTTGTAGTACGACAAATTGAACTCGTCCTGCTCGTGGGGCATGGCCAGGCCCTCAACGAGGCGCAGGCGGCCATCGACGCGGGCCAAGCCACCCCCGCGATCTTCGAGGCGACGGGTGATGACTTCAAAGGTGAGTCCGGCACCACTGGCGATGTGCTGGCCCAGCAAGGCGGGATCCACCGTCATGCCGACGGTATCGATGTTGTGCATGACGAGGTGTTGGAGCTGAGGTCGCTGTTCCAACAATTTCAGCAAGGTGCCGTTGCGCAGGAGGTTGGGGATTTCATACCAATGGCCGACGGGATGGAGGCATTGGGCGGCGAGATTGGCGGTATAATCACCGGCCTCACCGTGGGTCTCGGCCCATTGCAGCAGCGCGCTTCGCAGGCTGTCGCGGACTTTCTGCTGTTGGACATCGAGCATTTGCTGGGGCATTTCCTCCCAGGCAAAGCGCAGGTCACGCACCGTTGGAATGAGCCGCAAGCCAATGCTTTTGCCCACGGACAAGTGCAAAGGACCTTGGTAGCCGTAGTTTCCATGATCCGCCAGAAAACGCTCGGTGGCGGCATGCGAAAAATAACTGGTGGTGAAAACGTGCGGCAAAGGACTGCCGACGAGGCGGTTGAGCTGGCGACTCTTGGCCAGATGGGTCTCGATGAACGACCGGTGACGGCCGCCCAATTTGCAGAATGGATGCAAGGCTTTGACGACGCCAGCCCCCTGGGTCCAGCGCGACCCGGCACCAGCGGCGAGGGTGACGACGGCCACTTCGCCTGCGCACAGGGCGTTGAGGCCGAGTTGGTGAAGGCTGGCAGGCAGGGTGGCCGGCTGGGTGGCGTCGAACAGGTCACCTGCCAACACATCCTCGATGACGGCGTTGGCAGGCAGGCGGTTTTGGGCAAGACCAAGGCGGCCGGCTTTCAAGTCCGCGCGGATTTGCTCGTGGGTTTCGGGGTCGAATCCGAATTCCTCGAGGAGAAGGGAGAGGGATTCTTCGGTGGCGCTTTCCGCAGAACTGCCGGGCAATATCGAATCAAAAAGCGCTTCAACCGCCCCGCTGAGGTGAGGATGGCTGCGACAGGCAACGGCAAAGTGATTGAGCTCGGTCAGATGGTGAGCTGCCAGTTGGTTGCGCGGCAGGCGCAGCAGCGGCGGAATGCTCAGGCTGTAATAGCCCGCTGGCATGAGCGCCTCGGCTCCCACGAGCAGGTCCGACCAAGTGCCACGCTCATTGATGGAAAAATCATACACGACCGGTGCCATGGCAAAGGGCAAGGCGCATTCAAGGGTGCGCTTGGTTTCCGTCATGATCTCTAGCAGTCGCCGACGCCCCTCGTGCATCCGCTGCGGGGCAAAAATGAAACCCATGCCGCCGCCGGCCATGCCGCCTAGCATCCAGAAGCCCCAGAAGTCGGCACCGAATTCGGCGCGGACTTTGGTGATCAATGTCTCGGTGTAAAGGTTGCTGGCCCACGGAATGATGGTTTGGATCGGCTGCTGGAAATTCTCGCTGGTAGCCGCCCCAAGCGCCTGGATATCACCGGTCTTGAGTGCCTCAAGGATACGCTGGAGAATCCCATGGGTCTGCTGGCGTGCCTGCCATTCCGGGTCACAGCGCAGCAGGTACTTCTCTGTGACCATTTCCAAAATCGGGCCGACGTTTTGGGCCATGCCGCCGTGGACGAGGACCAGTGAATCCTGCAATCGCTGGCGGGCTGAGGCCGGCACCTCGTTCACGTCAAGCAGCCGATGGCTGGGCATCAGACGGCCGCGGCTGATTCCAAATTCCGGATCGCCTTCCATCGCCAGCGCTCCTTCAATGAGTTTGATGCCGGGCCACACGCCGCCGGAATCCTGCCAGCCGCCGCCGGAACCACCCAGCCACTCACCCAGCAAGGCTCGTGCCAGCACGATCCGCCGCTCGCTTTCCGCCAGGCCGCCAGTGAGCGAGCGGGCCTGATTGGTGGCACGCATGCAAGCAGAGATGAGGGCGGCGAGCAGGTTGGTGGAAACAGCCAGGCGCGAGCCCTTGGGGATGTTATTCACGTTGCTAACCAACTCGATGCCGCGGCCCGGCCCCACCACCTCCGCCAGCAGGTCCCCCAAACTCTGGCCAGACCCCTCAATGCCCGGTGGCACCAACCCGCTCGCAATCACCGCCGCCTTCAGCAATCCCAAGTAGTCCTTCGCAAAATCAAACACCTCGTTGAGACTGGAAATTTCCGCCGTGCAGCCCAAGTCCACACTGGTGAGCCGCAATACCGGCTCGTCAATCACCCGCAAACTCGCCTCCACCGGCGGCCTCGGCGCGGCTTCTCCGCCGTACACTGCCAAATCAATCGACACATTGAGCACCTTCGCGCCCTCAGGATAGTCCATTCCCAGAAAAAAAATGTCGCTCCACCCGCAGTGCGTGAGGTCCATGCGCACCGGCGTTCGTTCCCGTAAAATCGGATAGACCCCGCTCGCGGGGTCCCGCTCCAATAACTCAGGCCGGATCCGCAGCGGGTGATCCGCCGGATGGCCCATGCGGAACATCCATTGATTGCCCCGCACACTTCGGACGCTGCGCCGCACTTGATCGGCCAGCGTCTGAAACGCCAACCGGTGGTAGGCCGCTGCCAAGGCGCTGGAAATGGCGTCAGACGGACCGGCAGTCTGCTGGGACGTCAGGAAGACGTCGATGGCTTCCTCGAAGCGGCGTTGGAGCAGGTTCTCGTAACCGCTGAAGGGGATCGCGGCGGTGGCGGTGGTGTGCGTCGCGAGTCTGACCGGCAGGTGGAAGCGGTGGATGGCGTGAAGGAAAAGCAGGGCCCGCACCCGGGCATAAAGGTTATCGCTGGAGCGGCGGAAGGCGTCCAAGGCGGCGGCCTCCGCGAGTAAGTCGGCTGCACTGAGGTGGGCGCAAACCGCGTCCAGTGACTGGTCGCGAACGGCGACATCCGGCGAGGTGATGAGAGGAAGCAGGCGGGACATGGGCGGGCGAGCTCAGGCTTTGGATTGGGCAAGCAGTTCAATCAACTGGGTGAGCACCTCATCGCGGTCCTTGCCGATGAGAGCAAGGGCGAGCTGAGCGTTGAGCAAGCCGTAGCGCTGGCCGATGTCATGCCGCGAGCCTTCGAGTTCATGGGCGAGGTAACGTTCGCTGAGGAGCAACTCCGCCAAGGCACTCGACAAGCCGGTGTTGCCAGCCACCGGCGGAGCCGCAAGGTGACGGCCGAGGATTTTCATGATCGCCGGGGTCAGTACATGCAGTCCGAAAAAGCACAGGTAACGACCCGCCCGCAGTCCGGGAACGACGAGTTTTTGCTCGGCTTCGGTGGGGGTAGGCTTTTCGATCACGGCTTCCACCTCGTACAAGCGGTCATGTCCTGGCACCCGGTGGCCGCCGACGCATCCATAATAGGGCAGCATGCGCTCATGGGTGGCTTGCACGGCCGACACCGAGCAATTTCCACTGCGGGCAGTCTCGATGAGTTGCTGGGCGCAGGACTTGCCGGTCTGGCTGATGTGAAGGTGATCTCCCATCATCAACAAAAATCCCTCGTTACCCGTGAATTCAGCCGCACAGTGAATGGCGTGACCGTAGCCAAGTGGCTTGGGCTGAACGATAAAGTGCATCTCCCGCGCATGCGGCCCGGCACTCGCCATGTAGGATTTTTCCGTGCCCGGACTGATGATCACGGCGATTTCCTCAATCCCTGCACCGGTGATTTCCTCCGCGAGGATGGTCAGCGCGGATTTGGGCACCCCGTCCCGGTCCACCAGCATTTGCAACGGCAATGCTCGCTGGTTCTTGCCGGCGGCGGTGATGATGGCCTTGCGAATTTTCATCCGCAAACCATGGCCTACCCAGCCGAATTTGCAACGCTAAGGACACCCCGCCAGAGGAATTTTTGCCACCCTCTAAAATTTCGGTCTTGCCAGCGGCGAGCGCGACACTAGTTTTGTGGCAGCCGTTGTCAGGAAACATGTTTTTTCCGCCCTGCGGCGGCATAGAAACCCCGGGGCGATTGCCCCATCAAACTATAACAGAACAACAAATCATGAAATCAAATACAAAACAGCAACCCGGAGGCTTCACCCTGGTGGAACTCCTCGTCGTCATCGTTATCATCGTCACTCTGGCCGGTGTGGCTTATCCCAAGCTCCTTTCCATGGTCAAAAAGGGCGACCAAATCGCCGCCGTCCGCAATGGCCAGAGCATGATCCTGGTGTTGAACGAATTCGCCAACGATTATGGCAGCTATCCAGACGCCGATACCGCCAAGGAAGTGACCACTAAAACCGGTTCGCCGCTCAATTTGACCGGCGATACCGCCAATGACTACTTCCGCCAGATCATTGCTTCAGGCATCCTCAAATCCGAAGACCCGTTCTTTGCCAAGTCCTCCATCTCGACCAAAAAGCCGGACAATTTGATGACCCCCCCGGCCGAGTGCCTCAAGGGAGGTGAAGTGGGATTCGGCTACATGATGAATGGCACCAAGGCGATTGCCAACGATGACCCGAACCGGATCATTGCAGTGACGCCGTTGTTCAACGGCAGCGCCAAGGGTGAATTCGATTCCGGCCCCCTCGACCAAAAGGCCGTGCTTGTAGGTGTGGATTCCAGCGTCAAAGCCTTGATCATTCGTCAGGACAACAAGAAGGTCGTCGTCAATGGCACCAAGACCTTGTTGGAAAACGGCGAAGGCACCATCTGGGGTGCTGACATCACGCCGGTCATCAAGGTTCCCAAGAAGAAATAGGGTTCGCTATTGAGCGACTTTTCGCCGGGACGCCCGTCAGGGTTTCCCGGCTTTTTCTTGCCGCACTGTGGCAGATATTGTTGCGCGGCTCCCAAGTGTCGTTCCACAGGCCGCGACTCTTGCATCCTCTCCTAACATCGTCCAATGAGAGTCTGTTTGGCGGAGTCCGCCGCTCCCTGTTTCCAAGAACGCCAATCACCCACTCCCATGTCTTCCTGCTGTCCCCCGCCTCCCCCGCCTCCACCGCCTCCGGGCGATGACGCCGAGCGCCGTGCATTGCGTCGCTCCATGCTCCACCTGACCCCGCCGACACCAGCCAGCACCACACCGCTGACGCTACCGCCGGAGCCGCGCTCGTGCTGCCAGCCAGCACCACCGGTAGCAGCAGGCGCGTGTTGCTGCGGGCCACAAACATCGGCGGCGGGCGGCGCGTGCTGCGGCGGGGCGGCCGGGCGGCGGCCCGATTGGCTGCTGTGGGGGTCGGGCGTGTTTTTCGTGTTGGGTTTGGCTGGGCATTTTGCAACGGGATCGCCTGACTGGCTGCACGTTTTTGGGCACACCTGTTACGAGATGCTGGTGCGGACGTGGTGGAGCTTGGGCCTGGGGATTGTGGCGGTGGCAGTCATCGGACGGGTGCCCAGCGAACTGGTCGCCGCGCTGCTCGGCCGCAGTGGCAGCTTCAACGGCCTGCTGCGTGCGGTGGCCGCCGGGGTGGCGCTGGACCTTTGCAACCACGGGATTTTAATGGTGGGCATGAGCCTTTACAAGCGCGGTGCATCGCTGGGCCAGACGGTGGCCTTTCTGATTGCCAGCCCGTGGAATTCGCTCTCACTCACACTGATTTTGGCTTCACTGATTGGTTGGGGGTGGATGGGCTTGTTCATCGTGCTGTCGATGGTCGTGGCGCTTATCACCGGCTGGATCACCGAGCGGTTGGTGGCCGCCGGCCAACTCCCCACCAACCCCAACGCCGTGATGCTGCCCGCCGGCTACCGCAAGGGCCCCGCCCTGCGCGGCGTCTTGCGCTCGTTGAAGCCCAGCGTGGAAAATTATTCGCGCCTGGCCATGGAAGGCCTCGGTGGTTCGCGGATGGTGCTGCGCTGGATTTTGTTCGGCTTTGTCCTCACGGGGTTGCTGCGGGCCTTTGTGCCGGAATCGTTCTTTCAGCACGCCTTTGGGCCGACCCTCGCCGGGATGTTCCTGACGCTGGTGGCCACCACCTTGCTAGAAGTCTGCTCGGAAGGATCCTCGCCCATCGCAGCGGATTTGCTGACCCGGGCCCACGCCCCAGGCAATGCCTTCGTGTTCCTGATGGCAGGCGCGGCCACCGATTACACCGCGTTGCTGAGCCTCCGGGCCACCACCCTGTCGTGGAAAGCCAGCTTGGCCTTGCCGCTCATTTCTACCCCTCAGGTGTTGCTCATCGGCTGGTTGATCAATCACTACAGCCATTGAAATTTTGCGTTTCGGCCTTGCGTCGGGCCACTTTCCCCCGAATCCTTCGCTAGACCTGCTCATGCCCGACGCCTCATCCCCAAGCCGTTTAGCCGCGTTTCTCCAAAAAATCACTTGCCTGCGCTGTGCGCCCCGCGAGTTATGGATCATTTACGCCGCCTATATTCTGGAGAACATCGCCTACAAATGCGGTGCCGCCAACGTCGTCCGCTTGTGGCTGCATTCCGACCTCGGGTTCTCCCAGATGGATGCGAGTTGGTGGATCGCCACCTGGTCCGCCATCATGACCCTGATCACGGTGCTGGTAGGATCTCTAACGGATTCGATGGGTATCCGCCGCACGTTCCTGCTGGGATTCCTCATCTGCCTGGTCGCCCGCTGCGTGATGGTTCTAACAATATGCCACTGGATCGTGCTGCCATTCGGGCTCTATTTGCAAGCCGTCGGCATGGCGCTGATGGTTCCGGTGATGATCGCAGGGGTGAAGAAATTTTCCAATGCGGCGCAACGCACGATTGCCTTTTCCCTATACTACGCACTGATGAATCTGGGTTTTGCCATTGGTGACGGCATCTTTGACGGCGTGCGAGGCTCCAAGGCTCTTGGAACCTGGGTGCTGTCCTGCTTCGGCCGGACGTTCGGATCCATCGATTTATCCCGCTTGCCATTCGGGCTTGGCGAAAATGGTCATTGGATCATGCCGGTCATTGGGATGGAGCTGAGTTCCTACCGCGCGCTGTTTCTTATCGGCTCGTTGTTCACCGTGCCAGGCTTGCTGCTGGTTTGGTTCTTCCTGCGAGATGGTGTGGAGATGACCGAAGACGGAGTGGTCATCACGCCCCGACCGAAAAACGCCGACAGCGGATTGTCGTGGATTGCAACCCTGTGGACCACTTGCAAGGCAACCGCCTCCCAGTCGGTCTCGATCTTTCTGGGATTGTGGCAACAACCCGCGTTCCACCGGTTTCTTGTCTTCATGACCCTGGTGGTCGGGGTGCGAATGATATTTTTCCAACTGACGTTCACCTATCCCGCCTACAGCATTCTCGAACTGGGGCCCGGCGCACCCTTTGCCCACATCACCGGCATGCTCAACTCGGTGATGATTCTGGTGCTGGTGCCCATTTGCGGGGTGCTCACCCAAAAAGTCTCCGCCTATCGGATGGTCATGGTTGGCAGCCTGATTTCGGCCTTGTCGGTGTTTTTCATTGCAATGCCTCCGCATTGGTTCCAACCCTTGGCCGATGGTTGGCTTGGCAAAGTCATCGTTACCGACTGGCTCGAGGTCACTGGCCCGGTCAATCCCATCTATATCTCGACCTTCATTTTCATCGTATTTCTATCCATCGGCGAGGCGTTGTGGTCGCCGCGTTTGTATGAATACTCTGCGGCAATCGCGCCGCGCGGCCAGGAGGCGTCGTACATGGCCTTGTCGATGTTGCCGTATTTCGGCGGAAAACTCGCGGCAGGAGCGCTCTCGGGCTGGCTGTTGGAGACATTTTGCCCGGAGACCGGTCCGCGACATTCGGAAATCATGTGGATGGTCGTCGGTTGCATGGCGCTCATCACACCGGTGGGAGCGTATATCTTCCGCAAACACATCCAAGTGCAAGAGGACGGCAGAACGGTTAACTAATCAGCAACCTCCTTGCCCGACTTTTGCGGGTTTTTAGAAACCCTGCCTAGTTAGCCGAGAGTCCCAGAGTCATGGCTTGCCAATCAAAGTAGGAGCTGCCATTCTAGTCTGTGGCTGCCGATCCCCATGCCGGGCCTTTGCACCCCACCACCCCATGGATCGCCGCGAATTCCTCAACACCGCCATGGCCGGGGCGGGTCTGGCGCTGTTGCCCGGCGCGGTCCTGCCAGCAGCCACCGCCTCCGACGCCAAGCTTCACGTCGCGCTCATTGGCCACGGCAAGCAGGGCCAGGTGCTCTTTAATGCGATGAGGAATATTCCCGGCCTGCACTTTCAAGCGGTGTGCGATATCTGGGATTACAACCGCAAAGGAGCCGCAGGCCACGTTCGCGCGCTGCAAAGGCACCTGCCGACAAGTTACGAGGACATCGACGAATTGCTTGCCACCGAAAAGGGATTGGATGCGGCCATCATCGCCACCCCGGATTTTTGGCACGCGCAGCACACCGTCAAATGCCTTGAGGCAGGGCTCCATGTCTATTGCGAGAAGGTGATGTCCAACACACTCGAAGGAGCCCGCACCATGGCGCAGGCCGTCGAAAAATCCGGCAAGCTCTGCCAAATCGGCTACCAGCGCCGCAGCAACCCGCGCTACCTCTATACCCTTGACCAGTTGTTCAACGGCCTGCGCATTTTCGGACAAATCGTCAACGTCAGAGGCCAATGGTATCGCTCGCTGAATTCGTCGAAGGAGGCCCTATGGAATCCAAGGGTGGTCATCAAGCCGGATATCCTCAACCGCTATGGCTTCAAGGACATGCGCCAATTCATGAACTGGCGCTACTTTCGCGACCTCTCCGGCGGCCTCATCCTCGACCTCGGCTCCCACCACATCGATGTATTCAACTGGTTTCTAGGCTCCACACCCAAATCCGTCTGTGCCTTCGGTAGCAATGATTATTTCAAGGAACGCGAGCATTTTGACAACCTCATGGCGGTCTTCGAGTACGACACTCCGCAAGGCACACTGCATGCTTGCGAGCAAGTGGTGACGGCCAGCCCGGGGACGGGTGGCTACTTTGAGAGCTTCATGGGAACCACCTGCACCCTCCAAATGTCCGAGTCGCCGACATATACCAACATCTCCCCACATAACTACAGACCGACCGAAGGACCCAATTGGGACGATCTGTTAGATCGCGGATTCCTCAAGGAAAAGGATCCGCCGCCGCGGTACAACAGCAACGGCCAAATCATTCGGTCGCATCCGTCGCAGACACCGCCGCCGGATTTGGAATTGCCCGGAACCTTCAACAAGCCGCCCCACCAACCGCACCTCGAAAACTTTTTTGCCGCAGTGCGCGGGGAGACCACCCTCAATTGTGACGCCCGATGCGCCTTTGCCAGTGAGGCACCGATGCACTCGGCTGATCCCTCCGCCCGCACCCGCCAGACCATCACCTTTGAGAAAATTGACTAGATGAAAGTGCCGGTCGGACATTCACGTCGGCTCTCATACACACGCCGCTACCCTACATCTCATTCGCTCCGTTGCTCACAGATAGGTTGTGAGTTCGGCTACGGTAGCCTCGTCCAGGGCGCGTACCAGGGCGAGGGTCAAGGCCAGCACTTGGAGATAATCTTGGAGGTTGATGATTGCGTTGTGGGAATGAATGTAGCGTGCAGGCACTCCTAACACCACGCAGGGAATCCCGTCGTTCGCCAGATGGAACGCGCCTGCATCCGTGCCGCCGCTGCGGCGCACCGTGATTTGGTGGACAATACCGGCCTCACGGGCGGTGTCGATGGCCAGCCGCGCCAAGCGTGGGTTGCCGATGGCGGTGGGATCGAACATGCGAATCTGTGCGCCGCCACCGAGGCGGCCCTGGCAATCGGCGCGGGGACCTCCGGGCGTGTCATCGGCGGGCGGGCCCTCCAAGATGATGGCCACATCCGGCGTGGCATAGCTGGCGGCGGTGCGGGCACCGCGCAACCCGACTTCCTCCTGCACCGTGCCGCAAAGGATCAAGCGGTTCGGGTGAAACGAGTTGGCCAGCATCTGGCCGGCTTGAATCGTGGCAGCCATGCCGACGCGGTTGTCAAAGGCTTTGGCCATGAACCAATCCTCGCGTGCCAAAGGCGTGAACGCGGATAGCGGGGCTATCGGATCTCCCAGTGCAACACCAAAATTCTCCATCGCATCACGGGCCGAAGCCGCCCCTATATCAATGAACATCTGCTCGATGGTCATCACTTGCCGACGCTGCCCCTCCGGCAAAAAATGCGGTGGGCACGATGCGACGACACCGAGGATTTTATCACCGCTGCGGGTGAGGATTTCAACGCGTTGCGAGAGCAGGTTGTGTTCCCACCAACCGCCGATGGCCACAAACTGGACAAAGCCGTCAGCGGTGATGTTTTGCACCATGAAACCGACTTCATCCATGTGGCCGGCCACCAGCACCCGCGGCCCGGAATCGCCAATCTCACAAAACACCGATCCATTGCGATCCGCCGATAGCTCCCCGCATTGCTCTAACTCATCCACGAAGATGGCCCGCACTTCATCCTCATGGCCGGAAACCGAGTGGGCCTCCGTCAACTCCTGCAACAACGACACTGCCTTTTGACGCATGCCCCGGAGCCTGCCATGCCTAGCCCCGCCATCCAAGCATAAACACAGCGCAAGCTCAGCCTGCGCACCGACCGGGCATATCTGTCGCCTTGTAGCGGCCTGTCTATGCCCGCCGATGTGCATGAGAGGTGTCTTGTAGCGGCGTGTCTATGCTCGCCGATGTGCATGAGATGCCCCTTGTTGAGGCGGTGGGTTCATTGGCGATTCAGGGTCATCGGCGGTCATCGACACGCTGCCACATTCCTACAAAGATTCTTGTGCGGCTCCTGAGCTTGACGGCAATTTCAGAAAAACTCAGTGTTCGACATCAATAGCGCCACGAGGTCGAGCAAGCTCAAATGTTACCATGCGAGCAGCCCCATCGGCCGATGGGGTCAGTCCTCCTGAGTAAGTCGCTGTAATCCGTTGATTATCAATGCTTGAAATTTGAGGCTTTTCACAATTTTTCAGATGAGTCATGCGGCGACTTACTCTCCAACTCTCTCCGCCCACCCGGCGGTTGCTGCTCGCATGGTAACATTTGTTTGAGGCATTGCGCTTCCGACCACAGCC
>CAIQXC010000109.1 GCA_903875675.1 Akkermansiaceae bacterium | reverse complement strand
GCCAGAACATTCAGCGTGTTGAGCCACCTCTCGGCGATGCTCTTCGCCCAACTTTCCCACGCCATAGACCTCAACGATGTCTGTGATTGGCTGCGACTCAAATCCGGTGCTCTCTCCCGATTTGGTGTCACCCCGCCAGCCCGCAACACCCTCTCCAACGCCAACAAGGAGCGCAGCGCGGACTTCATCGAGAAACTCTTCTGGTTCGTCCTGGGCCATCTCCAGCACTCGAGTCCGGACTTCGCGACCGGGCGCAAGGGCAAGGGGCTATTGCGCCGCTTTAAGGTGAGAATCCACGCGGTGGACTCGACAACGATCCAGTTAGTGGCCAATTGCATGGACTGGGCCAAGCACCGCAGGCGCAAGGCGGCGGCCAAGATGCACCTGCGGCTCGATCTGCACAGCTTCCTACCATCTTTTGCCATCGTCGATACCGCCGGGCAGCATGACAACAAGCGCGCCCGCGAGGTCTGCGCGAGCATTGCCCCTGGTGAAATCGTGGTTTTTGACAAGGCCTACGTGGATTTCTCCCACCTTGCCGACCTTGACGCACGCGGCGTGCAATGGGTCACGCGGGCCAAGGATACGATGAAATACCATGCCAAAAGGAACCTCACCACGGGCCACGAGTACGTCATCAAGGACCAGATCGTGGTGCTCAAGGGCAAGCACAAAGGCATGCAGGTCAGGAGGGTTGAGGCCTGGGTGGAAGTCGATGAGAAATGGCAAGTGATGGTGTTCATCACCAACAACCTCGCGTGGAGCCCGCGCTCGGTGTGCGACCTCTACCGCCGTCGCTGGGACATCGAGGTGTTCTTCAAACAGGTCAAGCAAAGCCTCAAGCTCAGCGGCTTTCTGGGTCATAGCGCCAATGCGGTGCGCTGGCAGGTCTATGCGGCTTTGCTGGTGTATGTGCTGCTGCGTTTCTTCGCTCATCTTTCCGCTTGGGGCCACAGCTTCACACGGCTCTTTGCGGTGACCCGTTCGGCGTTGTGGGAACGGTTGGACCTACTGGCTTTGCTGAAATCCTATGGGACAGCATCGGG
Source organism: Akkermansiaceae bacterium (assembly GCA_903875675.1). Classification (GTDB taxonomy): domain Bacteria; phylum Verrucomicrobiota; class Verrucomicrobiia; order Verrucomicrobiales; family Akkermansiaceae; genus Luteolibacter. The sequence continues at coordinate 770 of CAIQXC010000109.1, read as the reverse complement.
GCACTTTAAAGTGATCGGAGCGCTAAATGACGCCTGGTTGCCGGGATTTGCGCCTGCCAAGACATAATCTCATGGGACAGCATCGGTCCGCCACATCAACAATAGATCACCCAATCCCGAAAAAGTCGCAATTGCCATCACCCGAAAAACGAAGCTCTTCCTTGCTAATTCAAGGAAAATAGTGCCCTATTTGTCTATACCTCTAGGCTTCATCGCCCCTTCGACAATTCAATTTATGCAGAAGCCATTCATAATGAAAATTTCACCGACCGAGCATAGTCCATGAATCGCTCCTTGACATATTCCACATTAGACGCCTCGATCATGGCATGATCATCTCGAATACAAAACACTTTGGGAAAAACATTCTTCATCTTTGACTCTCCTTCGAGTTCCGGAACAACCACGTAAGCCTCCTTTAAATCCACATAATAGAATGAGCTAATTGAGGCACTCACAAAGAAATACCGTTTCCTTGTGAGTTTGAGCAGAAATCGCAAGCACTTGACCCATCTTGTCTCTGTTATTGTCATATTCGGACAATTGGTTACATTTTTCCGAAGAGTTTTGCCAACGGGTATTCAATATACTTAAAGATGTCGCCCCAGCCCTGGATGTTGACGCCGCCGACTTTCTGAGTGTTCGCAACGCAGGCGGCGGATGCTGGTGCCCATAGCACCCATTTTCGGACGGAATAGGGAACAATCCTTTCGTTAACGAATTGATGATACCAACGAGTTTTCCGCCAACGGTCATACCTAAAGTTTGGG
>CAIQXC010000108.1 GCA_903875675.1 Akkermansiaceae bacterium | reverse complement strand
GCGATTCACCAACACCGGCACCGCAGTGTTGGAACTGCCGCCATAACCCAGCTTGCCAGAGTCGTTGTTGCCCCACGCCACCAATGTCCCGTCCGAACATAGCGCGAGGTTGTGGTTGGTGCCGCAGGCGATCTGTGTGACGGTCTTGCCTAACAAAACTCCTCCCATATCCACCCACACCGGGTTGGAACTGCTGGTCGTGCTGCCGTCGCCTAACTGCCCGTAATCATTGAGACCCCATGCCGCCATTGTCCCATCCAGAAACAACGCAAGAGTGTGGCCGCTGCCGCCCGCCAATCGCCGGATCGTCTTGCCAGCCAGCACTCCGCTCACGTCCACCGGGGTCGCGACGTTGCTGTTAGTTGTGGTGCCGTTACCCAGTTGACCGCTGGTGTTGTAGCCCCACGCCAGCACCCGGTTGGCGGCCCATTGCAATACCAAATCATTGCCGGTGCCGCCGAAATAATCCGCAACAAATTCATACGCCACACCGCCATAGGTTAATCTTACCAACTGGCCTTGCGCCAGATTGGCAAAGGCCCCGCGGATCGGATTGACTCCGGTGTTGTTCACAACCGTTAGGCCGGTGCCCGGTGTCGGCGCGAAATTCAACGCAATTGCCGCCGTCACGCCGCTGCCGTCAAACTCGCCCGTCGTCACCCCGCCCGCAGTGGCGGATGTGAACGTGAATACGTCGGGCAGGCGCATCACCGTGACCGTGTACGTGAGCGTGCTGCCGCCGCCGGCGGCCGTGACCACCACCGGCACCGGATTGCCACCCAAGGTCAGGCTGAGCGGCCCGCTCGTCGCGCCCGACACGACGGAGACGCCATTGACCCGGATCCGCGAGGCAGGATTGGCCGCCACCGGGGTGAGCGCGACGTTGGTGGTGGCAAACGGCACCACCACGGTATAGTCGGTGGTCGCCGGATCGAACGCTGGCAACAGCGGCCCGGCACTTGTTGTTAGCCCGGCCAGATTCGCCAGCGTGCTGGTGGCGAAAACCTGGTCCCCACCCGTGACCGTGCCGCCCGTGCTGGTGGCCACGACCCGGTAGTGATAGGTTGCGCCGGAACGCAGGCCGCTGAGGCTGGCGCTGACCGCCGTGGCGGTGGATCCTGTTAGATTGGCCGGTGTGGCCGCGATGGTGGTGCCATACAAACTCGTCAGGCCATACTCAAAGAGCACCGTGGTGCTGCTGCCGTTGGCGCTCACGCTGGCGTTGAGTGTGGCCGCCGGATCGGTGATACCGGTTGCGGCCAGGGTGGTCGCCGATGGCGGTGGCAGCGAGGCGACCAACGCGATGCTGTCAGACAGGCCGCCATCGACCGCGACGAAGCGCTCGCCGCTCCGCAGGGGGGTGCTGCTGACCAGCACCGGCACGCTGCTGTCGGTCGTGGTGTTGTTACCTAACTGGCCGTTGCTATTCGATCCGAAGGCGGCCAGGGTGCCATCCGCGCACAACACCAAACTGTGATTTGCCCCGGCACTTATGGCAGTCAGGGTCTTGCCGGAAAGCAGGCTGGCCACGTTCACCGCCACCGGCACATTGCTGGAGGTGGTGGTGCCGTTTCCCAATTGGCCGGACCCATTGGTGCCGCAGGCCGCGACACTGCCGTCCGCGCTCAGCATCAGGCTGTGGGAACCGCCGGCGGCAAGTGCCACCACCGTCTTGCCGGCGAGCACGCCTGTGCGGTCCATCAGCACCGGCACCGGACTTTTGGAATTGGCTGCTCCACCGTTGCCTAACTGGCCGGAGGCATTGCTGCCCCACGCCGCCACGCTGCCGTCCGCACAAAGGACGATATTGTGATAAGTCCCGGCTGTTAGAGCTGTCACCGTCTTGCCGGCCAGCACACCCGTGCGGTCCACCAACACCGGCGTCGGGCTGTTGGTTGTGAGATTGTTTCCCAATTGGCCCGAACCATTGCCGCCCCAGGCCGCCAGCGTGCCATCCAGGCACAGGGCGAGGCTATGGGTGCCGCCGCAGGCGATGGCAGCCACGGTTTTGCCGGCCAATACTCCTGTTAGATCAACCCGCGCCGGCACGAATTTGTTGCTCGTGGTGGCATCGCCCAACTGAGCGTAGGAATTGTCGCCCCAAGTGGCCAGTGTGCCGTCCGAGCACAGCACGAGGCTATGGGAGGCACCCGCCGCAATGGCCGTCACGGTCTTGCCGGCGAGCATTTCCGCGCGATTCACCCATACCGGCACGTTGCTGCTCACGTTGGTGCCGTTGCCCAATTGCCCGTATGTGTTATCGCCCCATGCGGCCAGCGTCCCGTCCGCGCAGAGCGCCAGGGTATGGGAGCCCCCGGCGGCGGTGGCGATGACGGTCTTGCCGGCCAGGGCACCTGTTAGACTCACCGGCACCGCGATGCTGCTGTTGGCTGCCAGGCTGTTGCTGCCCAATGCGCCGTTGACGTTGGTGCCCCAGGCCATCAGCCTGGAGTTAGCCCATTGCAATACCAGATCATTGCCACTACCACCATAGTAGTTGGCCACAAACGGATAGCTCACGCCGCCATACGTCAACTGCACGAGTTGTCCCTGGGCCAGGTTGTCAAAGGCGCCATGGATCAGGTTGGTACCGGTGTTCTTCAAGGCCATCAACTGGGTTCCGGGTGCCGGCGGGTAGCTCAGCGCGAACGTCGCGGTCAGACCCGTGGCGGTGAACTCGCCCGCCGTCACCGGCACGCTCGCCGCAGAACTAAATGCAAACGCGGCAGGCAGTCGCGTGACTGTTAGATTGTAGGTTTTGGTGTTGCTGCCGTCGGGCGAGGTGACCGCCACGGGAATGGTGTTGGCACCTATTGTTAGGGCGAGCGGCCCGCTGGCCGTGCCCGAGGCCACCGTCACGCCTTTCACCTTCAACGTGGAGGCGGGGTTGGCAAGTACCGGTGTGACCGTGATGTTGGCCACGGCATTGGCCACCGCCGCCACATAACTCGTGGTGACGCCGGAGAACTCCGGGGTCATGATGCCATCACTCAGGCTCAGCCCGGCAAGCATCGCGGAAGTGGTCGTCGTGAACGTCATGTCATCGCCGATGACCGTGCCGCCCGCGCTGGTCGCCACGATCCGATAGTGATAGGTGGCCCCGGATGGCAGGCCGCTCAGCGCCGCGCTTGCCGCAAGGGTCGAGGTGCCGCTAGCCGTCGCGGGACTCGCCGCGACGGTGGTGCCGTAGGCTTTTGTCAGACCGTATTGAAACGACACCGTGGAGCTGGTGCCGTTGGCATTCACGTTGCCGTTCAGAGTGACGCTGGTGTCCTTGACGACGGTGGCTGCCAGCGTGGTCGCGGCCGGAGGCGGCGGCGAGGCCACCACGGCGAGGTTGTGATACGAGCCGCCGCAGGCATCCACCACGCGTTCGCCGCTGCGCAGAGCGTTGGCGTCGAGCGCGACCGGCGTGCTGCTGGCGGTGGAGCTGTTGTTGCCCAACTGGCCGGAGGTGCCCTCGCCCCAGGCGCTCACACTGCCATCCGAACACCAGACCAGGCTGTGGTAGCTGCCGGCCGCGATGTCGGTAGGTGTCTTGCCCGACAACACGCCACCGGTGTCCACCAACACCGCCACATTGCTGGTCGATCCGGTGGTGCCGTTGCCCATCTGACCGTTGTAATTGTAACCCCAGGCGGCCAAGGTGCCATCCGTGCACAACGCCAGCGTGTGGCTGTATCCCGCTGCCAGCGAGCGCAGCGTCTTGCCAGCCAGCACGCCGCTGCGGTCCACCAGCACCGGGACATGTTTTTCGGTATTGCTGGCATTGCCCAGTTGCCCATACAAGTTGTAACCCCATGCGGCCAGGGTGCCATCCGTGCACAATGCCACAATGTGGTCGCCACCCACTGTCACGGCCTGCACCGACTTGCCTGCCAGCACCCCGGTCTGGTCCACCAACACCGGAACGCTGCTGCTCGTGTTGCTGTTATTGCCCAGATTGCCATAGTAATTGGATCCCCATGCGGCCAAGCTGCCGTCGGCACACACCGCGAAGCTGACATTTCCGCCCGCAGCCACGGCGGTGACCGCCTTGCCGGCCAACACCCCGCTGCGGTTCACTAGGACGGGCACGCTGCTGTTCGCCGTGGCGTTGTTTCCCAACTGCCCGTTCGAGTCGCTGCCCCACGCGGCCAGCGTGCCATCGGCGCACAACGCGAGATTGTGTGCGGAACCCGCGGCGATGGCCACCACCGTCTTGCCGGCCAGCACGCCGCCCGTTTCTACCAGTACCGGCACGCTGCTGCTGGTCAGACTGTTGTTTCCCAACTGACCATAGGCATTGCTGCCCCAGGCGGCCAGCGTGCCATCGGCACACAACACCAGGCTGTGTTGGTCGCCGCCAGCCACCGCAATGACGGTCTTGCCCGCCAACACGCCGCTCATGTCCGGCGATAGCGGGACGATGCTGCTGGTCGTCACTGCCCCGTTGCCCAACTGACCATTGGTATTGTTCCCCCAGGCCAACAGGCGCGTGTTCGCCCATTGCAGAACCAGGTCATTGCCACTACCGCCATAGTAGTTCGCCACAAACCCGTACTTCACGCCGCCATACGTCAGGGTCACCGCTTGTCCCTGCGCCACATTGGAAAACGCGCCCTGGATCAGGCCGCTGCCCGTGTTCCTGATGACGGTTAGATTGACGCCTGCCTGCGGCGCGAAGGT
>CAIQXC010000107.1 GCA_903875675.1 Akkermansiaceae bacterium | reverse complement strand
GCTGCGTCGGCTGCCACGACAACCGGCTCGCCGCGCCGCCGCCCTCGCTGGTTGTGCCACTGGCTCTGCGCCGCGAGCCGAGCACACTGGCACCGTGGTACGGGCCGCTGCGTTCGTTCAGTTTCATGGCCGAGGTGCAACCAGTGTTAGATAAGTATTGTGTGAAATGCCATGACTTCGGAAAACCAGCCGGCCAAAAACTTTTGCTTGCCGGCGACCGCGACCCGTTTTTCAACGCTGCCTACACCGAGATGTGGCGCAAGCATGCGATCAAGCCCATCGGTGCCGGTCCCGCCGGCATCCAACAACCCTACGCTTGGGGCGCCCATCCCAGTCCCCTCGTCAAAGTCATCCGCGAAGGCCACCCCGCCGGCAAGGGCCCGAGCCTCGATAAACTCACCCTCGACAAGGAAAGCTTCGACCGCATCGTCACTTGGATCGACATCAACGCCCCTTACTATCCAACCTACGACAGCGCCTATCCGGACAACCCCGCCGGCCGTTCCCCCCTAACCGGTGCCCAACTCGCCCACCTCAGCGCCCTGACCGGTGCGCCATGTGCCCAGGACAACTTCGCCACCAGCACCGGCCCCTGGCTCAGCTTCGACCGCCCGGAACTCTCCCCTGCCCTTGCCAAGCTCGATAAAAATTCCCCGCAATACACCGAGGCCCTAGCCCTCCTGCAAAGCGGCCACGACGCTCTAGCCAAACAGCCCCGTGGTGACACCTTGGATTTCACGCCTTGTCCCAAGGACCGCCAGCGCGAAGATTTTTATCGCCAGCGCCAGCAAATCGAACTCACCAACCGGGAAGCCATCCGAGACGGCAAAAAACTCCGCGAGACAGCGGAATAACGCCCCGCCAGTTCATGATGCGTCCTCCAACGCGCAAGCATCTGCGTGTTCAGGACCACTCGAAATAGACCTGAAAAATGGCATGGAAATTGCGGTGAGTGGACCATGGAGAGCCTACTGGAGCACCCGAACGCGACGTCCCAACCGGAGGGCAAGCCCTGCGATTGCAGCAAGGGCTGTGGATTTTTCTACCAACCGCCATCCAATGCTGATCTCCAGATGCTGCCGAACTCGATTTGCCGGGTCATTCAGGAATTACGCATCCTCTTCGACGTGGCAAACACGCTTCAGGATGGAGGCGACCTGTCCAGCGTCCTGCGCAACGCCCTGCGCGGCATGGCTGAGTCGCTGGCCCTGTTCCGAGGGACCCTCCGCATCCTCAACCGGGCCACCAACGAGAGCCTGATTGAGGCCACTTGCGGTGCCTCGGTGGATGAGGCGCACCCCGAGATGGATGCCATCGCCGAGAAGGTGGCCCTGCAAGTGGCCGCCAGCGGCGATGCTCTGATCATTCCAAACATTGCCACGCCGCAGCGGTTTCTGCTAGCTAGCGAGCTTCATGAAACCGCAGCCGTGTGCCTGTCCAATGCCAGCCTCGCCTGCATCTGTGTGCCTGTGGCGCACAGTGGCCAAGTGATGGGCACCCTCAGCGTGACAAGCCGAAGCACCAGCCGCGCCTCTCTCGAGGCTGACTTCCGCCTCCTCACCCTCATCGCCCAGCTGATTGCCCAAGCCGTCAAGCACCGCCAACAAGCCCACGAGCAAGTCGAGTACTACCGGCGGGAGAACGAAATGCTCCAGGAGCAAATTAAAAAGCATTTCCGGCCCGACAACATGATCGGCAACTCGCGGGCGATGCACACGGTTTATCATTCCATTGAGCAGGTAGCCGGTAGCAAATCCACCGTCTTGATCCGGGGAGAAAGCGGAGTCGGCAAGGAATTGGTCGCCCACGCGGTTCACACCCGCAGCCCCCGGGCCGAAAAAGCGTTTGTCAAAATCAACTGCGCGGCGCTGCCCGACGGCATCGTCGAGAGCGAACTATTCGGCCACGAGCGCGGGGCATTCACCGGGGCCATCGCCATGCGCAAGGGCCGATTTGAACTGGCCCACCGAGGCACGATTTTCCTCGATGAAATTGGTGAGTTGCCGCTACAAACGCAGGCCAAGCTCCTGCGCATCCTTCAGGAACGCGAATTTGAGCGGGTCGGCGGCTCCGAGACCCTGCGTTGTGATGTGCGCGTTATTGCCGCCACTAACCGCCCGCTCGAGGAATTCGTCAACGAGGGAAAATTCCGCCAAGACCTCTACTACCGCCTCAATGTTTTCCCGATCTACGTGCCAGCCCTGCGCGAACGAAAAACCGATATCCTCCAACTCGCCGATTTCTTCGTTGAAAAATACAATAAGGCCAACGCCAAGGACATCCAACGCATCTCTACCCCGGCCATCGATATGCTCATGAGCTACCACTGGCCCGGTAACGTCCGAGAATTGGAAAATTGCATCGAACGCGCCAGCCTTCTCGCCACCGACGAGGTGATCCATGGCTACCACCTGCCCCCCACCCTCCAGACGCCAACCGGCAACACGGATCAATCGCGCTCAACCCTGCAAGCCGCTCTCGACGGGGTCGAACGCGAAATGATCCTCGACGCCTTGAAACTCCACCACGGCAACATGGCCGCAGCTGCCCGCCAACTCGGCCTGACCGAACGCATCATGGGCTTGCGCATCAAAAAACATGCAATAGACCCCCTAACCTTCCGTACCTAACCCGGCTTGGACGACCCACCACCCACCAACATTTTTTCGCTCTGCAACCGTCCACCGTGGGCGATTGCCTGCATCGAATTTCAAGACGATCCGGTGCCCCTGCACATCGGCCGGGTCCGCGAGGACAATCACCGGCTCTTCGCGCTGCTGGACGGGGAAACCGATGCCTCCCGGCGCGGCGAAATCTTTCACGAATACCTTTCGGTGCAATTTGCCCTCCACCATTGGCAGGAGCACCAGCACAGCGCCCGCAGCGCCCTCCGCAACAGTTACGTGCGATACCTGCGAGGCTGGGCCGTCGATTCCAATTCCATCGAGGGCGCCGTCCTCAAAGGCTGGGTCCATAGCCGCCTCGGCATCCCTCCCACGTTTCACGGTGCTCCGCTCCAACAAAATCCCGCCAACTTCGAACTCTACGCCATCGACCGACTCCGCGGCAGCGCCCGTACCAACGCCATCGAATCGCAACTCGATCTGCTCTTCGAATTTTCCCAATATGAACTGCTCCGCCGCCATCCTAACCAACGCTGGCTCTCGCTGTACCGCGGAACCTTCGACGCCCCGGCCTATCAGACGACACCATCCACCCTGGCCAACCAACCAGTCGTGAGAATGAACAACATCTCTTCCTTCACCTCGGACCGCGAGTGTGCCTGGGAGTTCGGCTCCACCGTCTGGGAAGTCCTCATCCCCCTAGCCAAAATCTTCTTTTTCAGCGACCTTCTTCCTGAGAGCATCCTGCGCGGGGAACAGGAGTTCCTCGTCATCGGGGGCGAATACCACGTCCGCAAACTCCTCTACTGATGCACGCCTCCTTCCAACAAATCCAAGGTGGCCTCTGGGGCCTGCTCGTTGGTGATGCCGTCGGCGTCCCCTACGAATTCCACGCCCCCTCACAAATCCCCGCACTCCAACTCATCCAATTGCTGCCGCCCGCCGGCTTCCCCCGCAGCTACAGCCATGTCCCCGCCGGCACTTGGTCCGACGATGGCTCACAAGCCCTCTGCCTCGCCGCCTCACTCCTAACCTACCCGGATTTTAATCTGACCGATTTTGCCAGCCGCCTCACCCACTGGCTCGCCGATGGCTACATGGCTGTTGACGGCGTCGTCTTCGACGTCGGTATTCAAACCGGCGCTGCCCTACGCCGCCTCACCCATGGCATCCCTCCCACCCAATCCGGCTTGGACGGCGAACGCAACAACGGCAACGGCTCGCTCATGCGCTCATTGCCTCTCGCCCTGCTCCACCGAGGCGACTTCGCCTCCCTGGTAACCATCGCCCACCTCCAAAGTGCCGTCACCCACGCCCATCCCCGCTCCCAAGCCTGCTGCGCCCTCTATTGCCTCTGGGCTCGCCATGAACTCGCACGCCATCCCTCACCCTGGGATGCCGCCGTCGACGCCCTACGCACCATCTATCCGCCAGGCTCGCCCCATCGAATCGAACTCGAGCAATCCGTCCTAACCCATTCGCAACCCTCCGGCTCCGGCTACGTTGTGGACTCATTGCACTCGGCTCGACTCGCCTGCCAAGCCACTTCTTACCCCGGCATCATTCAAGCAGCCATCGCCCTCGGCAACGACACTGACACCACCGCCTGCATTGCCGGTGGCATTGCCGGCATCCGCCACGGCAAAGCCGGCATTCCCGCCCATTGGCTAGACGGCCTGCGAGGGAAAGACATTCTAGCCCCCTTGCTAGAGTCCTTGAAAAGCCAAAGTGTCTTGTAGCGGCGTGTCTGTGACCGCCGTTGGCCAATGAGGTGACTTGTAGCGGCGTGTCTGTGGGGGCTTTTGGAGTCGGACCCTGAGTTCTGGATCGAGCGAGTCGCTGAATGGGCACTGGCCGCGAAGACGCATCAAAAACGGCCTGCGGCCGAAGCCGCAGGCCGTGGGCGAACACCCCTTGCTCGGCCGGGCCGGGCAAGGGGCTGGCATCTGACGGTTAGCCCAGTTTGAGGGGGGCCCAACCCTGGCGGTAGGTTTTATTGAGGTAACGATTGGCCTCGTCGTTGTTGGTGAATTTCATCTGGCTGGCATCGTACTCGAGTTTTTCGCCGAGTTTGCCGACACGCAAAGCGATGTTGCCCAACAGGATGGCCTCGGTGAACGGGGCGGCATAGGTGAAATTGGAACCCGGGTTTTTCCAGTCCTTTTCACCGACGCACGAGTGGCGCCAATCCGAGTATTGGCCGAAGTCGCCGCCGCCATCCGGGTTGCGCTCGAGGAGTTGGGGCGGTTTGCCGACAGGGGCTTCGCCGGCAGCGGTGACGATGCGCGGGTTGTCGCCATAATCGCCTTGGATGAGCAGATCGGCCTTGCTGCCGAAATAGACGTTGCCGCTTTCGGGCATTCTCTTGTTAGCCTCAAGTTTTTCCGGGCGGCGCACCCGTTCGAGTGCTGGCACTTCCTTGCCATCCTTGAGCAGTTTACCCTCATACCAATAGATCGTGAGCTCGGGACGGGGTTTGCCGTTAGGCAGCTTGCCGGCGGGGAAGACCCAGCGGAAAATTGCCCCGGATGGGAACATGTCGGCGCTGTGCTTGTAGATTTCGAGCACTTCGACGCTCTTGGGCGTGCCGGGATTCATCGACCAGAAGATACTGTCCATGGTGTGGCAGGCCATATCGGCCAATGCACCGCCGCCAAAGTCATAGAAGCCGCGCCATTTGAAGTCGTGATAAACGCCGTTCTTGTAGGGACGCACCGGGGCCGGCCCAAGCCACAAATCCCAGTTGACATTGGCAGGCACCGGGTCTTCACCCTCCGGTCGCGGTCCGCCTTGGGGCCAGATCGGGCGGTTGGTGACGCAATGAATCTCCGACACGTCGCCGAGCATGCCACCGTTGACGTACTCATAGATGATGCGGTTGCCCTCACCAGAGTGGCCTTGATTGCCCATTTGGGTGGCGACCTTGAATTTTTCCACGCCCAGTTTGAGTTGGCGGGCTTCCCAGACCGTGTGGACCAGCGGTTTTTGGGTGTAGCAATGCTTGCCTGCCGCCATCGCCAGCGCGGTGGGCTGGTAGTGGCTGTGGTCTGGAGTGGCCACCATGATCGCATCAAAGTTTTTGATTTCCTTGTCCAGCAGCACCCGGTAGTCCTGATAGAACTTGGAACCCGGCCAGGTGGCTGGCGCAATGCCCTGGCGGCCACTATCAACATCGCAGTGGGCCACGACGATATCGCCGGCCCGCTTAACGCAATTCAGATGTTCGCCGCCCTTGCCGCCGGTGCCGACGATGGCAAGGCGGAGTTTATCGCCCTTGTTCTGGGCATGGAGGATATTGAAGCCAAATTGACTTGAGAGGACGACACCGGTGCTGGTTTTTAGAAATGACCGTCGACTAATTTGAGGATTCATTGAGGTGGGGTTGGGATTGGTTTGTTGGCAAATTTCTGCAACAGACCGAATTAGACATTTCGCCCCCTGTCTGACAACACAATTCGTGGGTTCCGGCTGCAACCATTCCAATAGGTCAATCAGGATGCTGGGCACGAAGTTATTTCTTCAAACTTGGCAGGGCCTGCTGGATCGACCAGTCATATTGCTCCAGAGCGGCGGCGGCGGCGGGGCGCGGCGCGCCGGTTAGTTCCTGGACGATGCGGATGGCCCGCTCACGCAACTTGGCATTGGTGGGATAGACATCGACCATCAAATTTTCGACGACCTTGCCCAGTTGAACCATGGCAAGGGTGGTGAACATATTGAGCAGGAGCTTGGTTGCTGTGCCGGCTTTGAGGCGGGTTGAGCCGGTTAGAACCTCCGGCCCGATCGCCGGGGCAATCACCAGCGTTGGCTGACGCCCGCGACCAAAGACGAGATTGGGATTGAAACAGACGAGAACCGTGGGGGCACCGAGGTCAAACGCCGCTTGCAAAGCACCCCACACAAAAGGCGTGCGACCACTCGCAGCAATGCCGATGACCACGTCCTTGCTGGAAACTCCGCGTTGGCGCAACGCGTCGGCACCGCCGGCAAAGTCGTCTTCGGCATCCTCGCGGGCCCCGTGCATCGCCTGCTCGCCGCCCGCCACAATGGCTTGAACGGTTTCCGGGGCGACGCTGAACGTCGGCGGGCATTCATAAGCATCGAGTGCGGCTAAGCGCCCACTGGTGCCAGCGCCGACGTAGATGAGCCGGCCACCACCCCGCAAGGCGCTCACGATCAGTTCCACCGCCCGGGCAATTTTGCGTTGCTCCTTGAGCAGCGCCGCCGGCAAACTGGCATCTTCTCCGAGCATCAGGCGGATAGCCGCAGCAAGTGACATCCGATCCAACTTGCGGGACAACGGATGGCGCTGTTCGGTGGGCGAAAGTCCGTTAGAACGCGGAATCCACTCGTCAGCCGTTGCCACCCCTGGCACCGCTGCCACAGCGGCAGCGGTCGGTTGGGCTACATTCGGCATCGCGGGCTGCCGCCTCGCCAATTCCACCGCTCCCCAAGCGCCTTCCCGCTCCAGCAACTTCACATCCGCCGTCGGCCAGCCCGCCCGGATCTCCTGGCTGACCTGACGGGCAAACCCCGGCTGCTTTTGCAGGACACTGCCGGTGAGCATGAATTCGACGCGCTTGCCCTTGCGTGCCAGACGTTTGGCGCAGGCAAGGGAATGCCCGGCAACGAGAGCCGCAGCCTCGTTCAAAATCTCCCGTGCAATTGGATCGCGTGCCGCAGCCGCCGCAAACATCTCAACCGCAAGCGCGGCAATCGCTGGCTTGTCCGCACTGCCAACCCAAGCCACCAGAGCGGCCGGCGCATCCAATTCGAGCTTGCGCAATAGCCGCTGGCCTAAATTCGGCCATTTCCCAGTTAGATCCAACGCCCGAAACACCGCCTGCATCCCCCGCATCGCAATATCGTAGCCACTGCCGCCATCACCTAGTAAGTGCCCCCAACCACCGGTAAGCACCTCCCCGCCATCGGCCCGTTGACCGTAGCAGGAGGCACCGGTGCCGCAGATGACGATGATGCGTATGGGGCTTGGAGAATGGGTCGCATCCCCCGCAGCGGCTAAGGCCGTCGCCAAGTCATGCCCAGCCCAACACGGGACGCCGGGCCAGATGCTGGCAGCGGCCTGGCGGATGCGCTCACGATCCCCTTCGTTCAAGGCACCGGCCATGCCAATGCCCACGGCAGCCGGGCGTGGCACTTGCCTTGCAATCCGATCTAACAGGCCACGCAATTGCACATCGCTGAGCAAGCGGAGGTTGCCGGGCTCAGCCAGTTCAAGGCGGCTCAGGCAATGCTTGAAGGACTCGGCGAGGATGGCCACGCACTTGGTGGCACCCGCCTCAATGCCGAGATATACCGGAGGTGGACTGGGGATTTCGGTTAGCTTCATGGGGCAGGTAAAAATGGCTAGGCGTGGCGTCAGGAAGTCCTTGTGGAGGGACTCGGGCGGGACATTAATCTCAACCGCAAACCATAGCTCCAACCGAGGTCCTCGACGAAGAGGTCGGCAAAGCGGAAGAACTGGAGGTGCTTCCTGGCGGAACGTGGATCGAGCTTGGCGGTCATGGGAAAAGGGCAAGGGTTTCAGCGAGTGAGAGCGTGTCATCCGGGCAGGCTTTGCGGAGACGGCCATCTTCGGTGACGAGTTTTTGGTTGAAGCTGCGGGCTAGGGCGATGAAACGGGCATCGTAGGCGGAGATGTTTCGCTCACAGGCGATGCGGAGAGATGCCTCGAACTCGATGGCATGGGTATTGGCTGGAGGAAATAGAGTGATGGCGCGGTTCTGGGCGGCGAGCGCTTCGGCGATTTCAAGCTGTCCGGCACGGTGATAATTGCGCAAGGCGTTGCTCAGCTCAATTTGCCACCAATCGGGCAGATGCCAGTCAGCGTCATTGGCAAGCAGGACGCGGGCGTCCTCGTGGAGTGGATGGGTGACGACAAGGGCAATGACCAGATTGGTATCGACGACGAGCATGGAAGGGAGGGGTTAGTAGCCCCTGAGTTCAATGTCCTCGTCGATGAACCTCTCCGTTTCTTCAGTGGTGAGCTGCGGCCCCTTCAAACGGATGGGTGCGGGCAGATTGATGGGGCGTGGCTGCGGCGCTGAGCGAAGCCCCGCCTCGATCGTGGCGATGGTTTCCTGAGTCACGGAGCGGCGATGTTTCACAGCGGCTGCCTTGAGGCGGGCGTGGAGACCGGCTGGGAGGTTGCGGATGAGAAGGTCGGGCATAGCGATATGATATCGTTTAAATATCGTAATGCAATCAATTTTTCAGCCCCATCGAGCAAAGGATGCGCGGATCTTTGGCAGGAGCGTCGTGGAGATTGTGGCTGCGGCACGCACTTGAACTCGGGTCCTGCCAAAGACCCGACCCCAGCAGCAAACCCCGAACTCGTTAAATATGGGGGCGAGCATTATCCCGTTGCCGGGCCGCCGACAAGCGCCATTCGTTAGCAATTTGAAGAAACGCGAATAATTACACGGGTTCCTACCTGCCGTAGCTCACGCGATTCCTTAGGGCGTGGAGAGCCTTCACTGCGACTCCGCGATGACCAGCACATCGGAGAACGGGAGGTCGGCAAACATGCCAAAGGCCGGGTGGCGAGTGAGCCGCGCCCGGGTACACGCCGGGCTGGACAGACCGCAGAGGAAACGTGCGAGTTGGCGCGGGGTGGCCAACGCGGCGTGTTGTTCGGCGGCGAGGGACGGCAGAAGGCCCCACTCGTCATCGCGAGGGCGGCGCGAGGGCGAGCGCTTCAGGGGGAGTGGCGGCAAGCCGCGGCAGCGGTCGCAGTGGCCGCATGGATTGGCTAGGATTTCGCCGAAATGTTTGGTGAGATAGGCCGTGAGACAGCCGCAGTGGGTGGCCAGACCGAGGACTTGGCGCAAGCGGTCTAAATCGGCCTGCTCGCGGGAGGCAAAGACGGCTGACAATTTTCCGGTGAGGGCGCGCAAATCCTCGGGCGGGTGTTTCATGCGGTAGCCCAGACGCACACCGGAAGACTCCAGCAGCAGATCCCCAGCGGCTGCCAATGCTCCCAGAGCCGCCACAATTTTTTGTCTGGGCACACACCAGTCATCCGCCAACTGGGCGGGTTCAAAGACCAACCAACCGCGTCCGGGCCGCCCTGCTTCGAGCAATTTTTGCAAGAACCGCCGCTCCCCCGCCGAGCGCCCTGCGAGCACCTCGTCGATGCGGCGCCTCAACTTCGCCCGATACGTCGCATAAAAACTCCCCGTCGCCTCAATGATGTCGTCAATTTCCAGATAGGTCAGAACCGTCGCAATCACCCCCGGCCGGATGTCGCAAGTGACGGATAGATCGTAGGCCGACACATCGAAAGTATCTCCTCGGCGCAACACACGGTCGAGCAGGTTGCCCAGCGCGCCGGGCGTGGGAGTATCCCCGTAAATGAAATTTTCCAAAACTGTGAGGTCGGAGGCGCAGGCGAGCAACTCGCACACCGCTGGTCGGCCGTCGCGCCCGGCTCGGCCAATCTCCTGAGTGTGGTTTTCCAGACTCTTGGGCAGGTTGTAGTGGATCACGCCGCGAATATCCGCCTTGTCGATCCCCATCCCGAAGGCAATCGTGGCCACCATGATGCGCGTATCTCCGGCCATGAACGCATGCTGAGCCTCGGCACGGAAGTCATCCCGCAAGCCCGCATGATAGGCTTGGGCCGAGTGGCCGTGACGAGCCAGCAAGGTGGCCACTTCCTCTGCTGTTTCCTGGCGCGTCACGTAAACGACCACCGACCCCTCAATCGCGGCGATTCTTTCCAACAAGAGTCCCTGGCGCTGCGCGGCGCTGCACGGGGTGATGCGCAATTCCAAGTTGGGCCGGTGAAAACTGAGCTGCACGTGATCCGCGGCCGCAATCCGGAAGTGACGGCAAATCTCGCGAGCCACCCTCGGTGTGGCGGTGGCGGTGAGGGCCAGGACGCGGGGGATTTTGAGGTTTCGGCAAAATTTGGCGAGTTTGAGGTATTCCGGGCGGAAGTTGTGGCCCCACTCTGAGATGCAATGCGCCTCGTCAATGGCCACCAATTGGATCGGCAGGCGTTTCAATCGTTGGCGAAACTCGTCGTTGGCAAGCCGCTCCGGTGCCACATACAGCAACTTCAGCTCACCGCCTGCCAACCGCGCATACACCCGCTCCAGAGCATCGGCCTCGAGCGTGGAATCGATCCGGGCGGCGGCAATTCCCTTGGCCGTAAGCGCATCCACCTGATCCTTCATCAAGGCGATTAACGGCGAAATGACCAGCGTTAGGCCGTCCAGCAGCAACGCCGGAAGCTGGTAGCAAAGGGACTTGCCGCCGCCAGTGGGAAAAACCGCCAATGCAGAGCGGCCCGCGAGCAGAGCCCGGATCACCGGCTCCTGGCCGGCACGCAGATCGTTGAAGCCAAAGCGATCGTGGAGGGTTTGGAGCACTGGCGAAGTTGGGCCGTGGCACCACAGTTGACAAGCCGGAAGCCGCTGCGCCCCCCTCAAACCTGCCTGGATTGCGCAACAGCATCCGCAGAAAGCGCCGCCATGCGAAGCCTCCCGCGTTCACGATGTCTGAATTTGATCCCAGCTTTGAACCGAGATCAAGAAGGCCTACGCCTTCGTGAGCAACTTTTCCACCTTGGCCTTGGTCACCGCCGTGTGCTTGCCATCCACTAATTTTGCGGAGTCGAGGAGCGTCCTCAGCGCGAGCAGCGCGGCTTCGGCGGCGGCAAAGGATTTTGCATCATCGCCGTATTTCTTGTCTGAAAAATACTTGGTGAAGGTCGCGCCTTTGCGGCTGATGGATAGACGCCATCCTTGGAAAGCAGCGGTTTCGTAGGTGAAGCGGGTGAGGTTCTTGATGGATTCCATGGGAGTTGATTTGGGGGTTAGGTGCTGGTGTCGATGATCGGATCATTTGTCCGCACCCCTCTCTAGCTGATATCAGACGGTGTGCCAAGCACTTTTGTCAGTGATCTTGGCGTGAGGGGGATCGGCCCAATCCTTGAACAGCTCTTAAATGGCTTCAATGGCGGTCCGATTGTCCTTGATGCATCCCCCAATACGGCTCTTGGACGTAACGCAACCGCAGAATCGAGAAGTTGCACGGATCCTCCCATCCCCCTACTTCGTCGCAGGCAGCATTTTGATTTTGAATCCCTTGAACTGAATCGTCATGTCGAAGCCGCCGTGCATCTGCAGGGCGATGACTCCGTCTTTGCGTGCATTCGGGCTGTTATCGGTCATGTCGGTGGTGACTTCGCCGTTGATTTTGTAGATGATCCGGTTGCCGTCGGCAATGACCACACAGTCGTTCCATTCGCCTTGAGGCTTGATGGCCTTTTTGATATCATCGCTGCTCTTTTCGAGCTTGGTGCTGGTGCGCTTGTTATTTTCGTCCCACAGCGTCTTCTCCCCGCGATTGCTCATGATGCCACGACCACCAGCGACGCCGCCCTCGCAGTAAATGATCCCGGTGTAACTATTCTGCGCATCAATATCGGCCTGATAGCCACCAACGTGTTTCATTTCTGGATTATCAATGAGGCTCCGAATTTGCACGCCGGAATTGCCGTCGGGAGAAACAATCTTCCAACTGTAGTGCATCTCGAAATTTGCAAACTTCTCGGGATGCTCCTTCGACGCCACCAAGATCAGGTCGCTCTGCTTGGAGGTCGGTTTGGTTTCCTGACACTGAATTGCGCCGTCAACGACGGACCAATATCCGTCCAGGCCGTCCCAGCCCGTGAGATCCTTGCCGTTGAAGAGGGGGATCCATCCGTCGGCCTGGGGTGTCGGCAATTCGGCGATGGCATTGAGGGAAAGCGCGGTGATGACAGCAAGAGCGAGTCGAAGTTTCATAATTTACTGGGGTTATGGATGTTGAAATGGCTGGCGACCCAATGCTGGGAAAGGGTAAATTTCGTCAAAATCATGGGAACCGCCTCAAGCGAAGAAAATAGCGATCTGAGCCGCCTTGCCAAGGGATTTGTTGAGATTTTGTTGATTCGTGGTGATGGCGAGTATCTGCGCTGAGCACCAACTTGGATGGATCAAACAAAATAGAGGCCAGATCCTGCGGAGATTCGAACTTCAGACAACCTGACCCGCCCCCCCTAGAATCAAGGTGTTTCGGCGGGCCTGATGAAAAGCAATGAGGCGGACTCACTTGCCGCCGCCGCTGTGGGTGGTAGGCTCCGCGCGTGCCTCAGATCCAACTGCCCTTGTTCCCGGCCACCAGCACCGCCATCACCAGTGAGCTGGCTTTTGAACAGCGCGACGGGCAGGTCTCTTATTTCAACGGCCACCTGCCCGTCTTCACCCACGCGGTCGATGACACCGCCTCGTTCCGCTTCTTCACCAGCCAACTCATCGCCAACGGCACAGCCTCCCAGACGCAGGATGTCTGAGATTGGCGGTGCCAGACCGGCCTGGCGCACGGCCTGCTGCAAGAGCGCGGCGACCGCTGCGATGGAGTCGTTGCAGGGGATGACGCGTGCGAAGGGTTCGTCTTTGAGAGAGAGGAAGATTTGGCGGCAGCGCTCAAGGGCCTCGCGTTGTTCAAATTCGTTAGTGGCATCGCCACGGGCACCGATGCGCTGGTGTGCGGCGCTCACCTCCAAATCGAGGATGAGCAGCAGATCGGGCAGCGGCGCAAACTCCTCGTTGAGTCGGCGGATTTCCGTCGGGTCGAACCCCCGAGCTCCCTGATAGGCCATGGTTGAGAAATAGTAGCGATCGAGGATGACCACCTTGCCGGCAGCCAGCGCCGGGGCGATGAGTTCTTCCACATGTTGGCGGCGGTCCTTGAGAAAATACTCCAACTCCTCGGTTGGTGCCAGACGCCCGCTGGCTGCGGAATCCCGCAATTTTTTCCCCCAGGGTCCGTCGGTCGGCTCGCGGCTGGCGATTCCCTCACGGCCCTGGGCGGCGAACCACTCGGCAAGGAGCCGGACCTGTGTGGACTTGCCGGTGCCGTCGATACCTTCTATAACGATGAATATTCCTTGAGACATGGGGGGAAGGCCCCAAGACTACAAGACCCAAGTCCCAAGACAAGGGCAGAGAGAGTAGCCCTGGCTTATCTCCCTCTTTTCCTGAGTAACTTAAATGAACATGTTCATTTTCAAAGAGTTAAAAAAGCAGCTATTTTCCAATCCCCCCCCTGCCGTGCCCAGCCTCCGTGTGAAGGAGTCAAGTTTTCCAGAACCGGATTGATTTCCGATTGTTGATTGTTGATTTTGGACCTCGGCGTGAGCTCAGTCGAACGATTTTTGAAGTGAGCTTGG
>CAIQXC010000106.1 GCA_903875675.1 Akkermansiaceae bacterium | reverse complement strand
CCTGATGTTACTGCCGTCCCATTCACCGTGACCGCAGCAAATGAATTTGTCAGAGTGGGGGTCATGGTAAGACCGGTGACGCCATTAGCCACGCTTGCCGTGTAAACATTGGTGCCAGACGCGAAGTTTGGACTCAGTGTCCCCGAGCTAAGCAACAAACCTGAAAGTGTGGAGACTGTTGATATCCGCGTTACCGTGACCGTGTAGCTTGAGGTTGTCGTACCGTCCTGCGCGGTGACCAAAACCGTGATCAGGTTAGTACCCACGACTAGAGGGATGGAAGCACTAGCGGTTCCCGGGGTGACCGGTGTTCCGTTGATCGTGACCGTGGCTGTTGAGTCTGTGACCGTGGGCGTGACCGTCATGCCGCTGATGGCATTGGCCACACTGACCGAGTAAACCTTTGTGCCCGATCCAAAAGTTGGACTCAGTGTCCCTGAACTTATCGCGAGCCCGGAGAGGGTGGAAACTGTCGAAATTCGATTCACCGTGATGGTGTAGAACGAAGTGGTGGTCCCGTCCTGAGCCGTACCCAACACCGTGATCGTGTTGTTGCCGACCACCAGCGGGATAGAAGCACTGGTAGAGCCTGAGGTGACTGCCGTCCCATTCACCGTGACCGTGGCAAATGAATTTGTCAGAGTGGGGGTCAGCGTCAGAGCACTAATAGCATTGGCCACGCTTGCTGTGTAAATATAGGTTCCCGATGCGAATGTTGGACTCAGCGTCCCCGAGCTAAGCACGAGCCCGGAAAGTGTGGAGACTGTTGATATCCTATTCACCGTGACGGTATAGGTTGAGGTTGTGGTTCCGTCCTGCGCAGTGACCAACACGGTGATCGGGTTGTTTCCCACGGCCAGAGGGACGGCAGCGCTGGGAGTTCCCGAGATGACTTGCGTTCCATTGACCGTGATCGTGGCTGTCGAGTCTGTGACCGTAGGCGTGACAGTTATACTGCTGATGATATTGGCCACGCTGGTCGAGTAAACCTTGGTGCCTGAGACGAAGGTTGGACTCAGTGTTCCTGCGCTGAGCGCAAGTCCAGAGAGAGTGGAAACCGTTGATATCCTATTCACCGTGACGGTATAGATCGAAGTCGTGGTCCCGTCCTGGGCCGTGACCAACACGGCAATCGGGTTGTTTCCAACCACTAGAGGAATTGAGGCACTGGCAACTCCAGACACAACCGTGATTCCGTTGACTTTGATTGTCTCGGTAGCATCGCTCACCGCCGACGTGACTGTCATTGAATTGATGGCATTGGGCACACTGGTCGTATAGGCCAATGTTCCAGTGGCGAATACCGGGCTCAACGTCCCCACGCTCAGTGCAAGCCCCGACAACGTGGAAACGGTCGAGATCCGCGTCACGGTCACCGTATAGGTCGAGGTTGTCACCCCGTCCTGCGCAGTGACCAGCAAGGTGATCGGGTTGGCACCCACAACCAGGGGGATTGAGGAGCTGGCGGCACCTGAGGTGGCCGCTGCCCCGTTCACGGTGACCGTCGCAAATGAATTTGTCAGAGTGGGCGACACTGTCAGACCGGTGACACCATTGGCCACACTGAACGTGTAAACCTTGGTGCCCGACGCAAAGATTGGACTCAGCGTCCCCGCGCTCATTACAAGACCCGATAGAGTCGCAACCGTTGATATCCTATTCACCGTTATGGTATAGGTCGAAGTTGTGGTTCCGTCCTGCGCGGTGACCAAAATGGTGATCGTGTTGTTGCCCACGACCAGTGGGATCGAGGCACTGGCCGAACCGGATGCAACCGCGGTTCCGTTCACTTGGATCGTGGCCGTCGCATCCGTCACAATCGGTGTCACCGTCATCGAGGACGCGGCGTTCGGCACGCTTGTCGTGTAGGCAGTAGTTCCAGTTGAGAAGACCGGGCTCAAATTTCCCACGCTGAGCGCTAGGCTCGATAACGTAGAAACGGTCGATATCCGGGTCAAAGTGACCGTGTAGGTCGAGGTCGTGGTTCCGTCCTCGGCGGTAACCAGCACGGTGATCGGATTGGCACCCACGACTAGCGGAATAGAAGCGCTGGCAGTTCCCGATGCAACTGGCGTCCCATTCACTCTGACCGTAGAAGTAGCATCGGTAATTGTGGGAGTGATAGCCACCCCCGTCGTGGCGTTGGCCACGCTGGAAGTGTAGATCAGCGTCCCGGATGCAAAAGCCGGGCTCAAGGTGCCGGAACTCAGTGTCAGCCCGGACAGTGTGGAGACCGCCGATGGAGACCGCGTCACAATGATCGTGTAGCTTGATGTCGTGGTGCCATCTTGGGCCGTGACCAGCACCGTGATCGGATTGGTGCCTACGACCAGCGGAATAAAGACACTGGCAGTTCCCGATGCGACAGGCGTGTCGTTTACTGTGACCGTAGCCGTCGCGTCCGAAACAGTGGGAATGACTGTCAGAGTGTTGGTGGCATGGGTCACGCTCGCTGCGTAAACCTTGGTGGTAGATGTGAAGGTTGGACTCAGTGTCCCCGAACTGAGAGTGAGCCCATCCAGCGTGGAGACCGCAGAAGGCGGGCGAGTGATCGTGACTGTGTAGGTTGATGTCGTGCTGCCGTCCTGGGCCGTGATCAACACCGTGATCGTGTTGGTTCCCACGACAAGCGAGATCGGCTCACTGGCGAATCCAGACGCAACCGACGTGCCGTCTACTTTCGCAGCCGCAGTGGTATCGGCCAACGTGGGTGTCACCGTCAGCGCGGTGATGGCGCTGGCGACGCTGGTGGTGTAATCATTGATGCCAGACGCGAAGGCTGGGCTAAGTGCCCCTGTGCTGAGCGCCAATCCGGAAAGTGTGGAGACCGTTGATATCCGCGTCACCGTGACTGTGTAGCTCGACTGTGTGCTCCCATCCTGCGCGGTTACCAGTACCGTGATGGTGTTGGTGCCAACCGCAAGCGGGATTGAATCACTGGCGGTTCCCGAGGTTGCAGAGACACCATTCAACTTAATCGTGGCTGTCGGGTCGGTGACAGTGGAAGATACTGTGATTGTGTTAGTCGCGTTGGCCACGCTGGAGGTGTAGGCCAATATACCAGTGGCAAATGTAGGACTCAGGGTGCCTGAGCTCATTGTCAGGGCGGAAAGCGTGGAAATAGCCGAATAAGGCGTATCCACGGTCACATCGGAAGTGATCGCAAATCCTGACCGAGCCTGCGCCGATGGATTAACGCTTATCATCAATGCGGCCAGCAGGAGCAGAAGTGTTTTTTTCATGGTCTGAAAGTCAGGGCAGGGGGCGAAGGTCGCGGGAAGAGATTATGGATGGCAGAGAACTTGCGCGGTGTAGGGGTGTGCTGCTTGTTATATTGTTGTACTCATCGACTGGGTGCGAGCGGGACGGCGGCCGGTTCATTTCCATGCTCATCGCTCCATCCGGCACCGTAGATCTGAGCAGCGAGCTATTCCGAACCCGATGTTGTTGAACCCTGAAAGTCGAATACGCCGGAATGGCTTCCCGTTCAGATAGAACCTTGCACAAATCCCGCAAGCGGACGAACACCGAGAACTGTTTCTCATTGAGCAGCTCCTTGTAATCCACATTCGGTCCGATGGCTCCGCGTACTCTATCTACCACACCCACAGAGCCGTCCAAATATTCCACGCAAAACGCCCGAAAAGAGTCTTCCCCATTTGCCATAAATTCCTTGCGAACCGACGCGATGCGCCCGTCCCGACGGTGTCTGTTCAACTTCTCCTTCGCACATCCCTGCCCGTTGACCGGAATCTGGATAAACTCAAATGGCATGTCCATTTTTGAAAATGTTTTTGTTAGATCAATCGCTCCTGAACCCCCTCGTTTCTTCTCCTTAATTAAAAATCCATCATTCAAAATTTCTATCTTCTGCTCACTTCATTGCCTGCATTCGTCCCTCTCTTTGCATTTCCGTTCTCCCCCTGTTACTGCCAAGGGACAAAACTGCGGGCAATACGGAACCCGAAGCCTTGGTTGTTGAAGGCTGGGAATGAACCGGATCGGAACGCGACGCGGCAGTAGCGAGCATCGTTGTTCAAAAAGCCGCCCCGGCCCTGTCGGCTCGAGCCCGAAGCAGCGCCCCGTGGATCCGTCTGCGACCCAACGGCATAAGTGCCATACCAATCCCAACACCACTCAAAGGCATTGCCTGCCATGTCATAAAGTCCATAGCCGTTCGCCGGAAAACTGCCGACCGGGCTCGTGCCTTTAAAGGTGCTTCCAATACGGCCGATAGAGTTGTAACCGGCCGGTCCCAAATCGTAGCTGAAGTTGACGGGATCACCATAATAATTGGCCTGGCTTCCGCTGATCGTGTCCCCCCATGGGAAGCGCTTTCCGCTCAATCCACCACGCGCCGCCTTCTCCCACTCAGCCTCGGTCGGTAGCCGGTAGCCGTTGGCAGTCCAGTTACAATCGACAACGTCACTGTTGCTTGTCCGGTAAACCGCCCCGCTCAGCGTGTAGCACGGCGTCAGCCCCTCCATCTCGCTGCGTGCATTGCACCACTTTACCGCATCATACCAGGTGATCATCAGCACTGGGTGATTGGCCGCCTTACCCAGGCCGGAACTCAAATCTGGGTACCCGTGGGTCCCCCCCCATGTCCGCACCGTGTCCCAGTCACTGAAAGTCACCAAATTTTGAGCCATGTAAAAAGCTGAAACCGTCACCGTTCGGATCGGGGCGTCAGTCCTGTCCGTATCCGCTGCCATGGCATTCCCCATCTGAAAACTTCCCGCAGGGATCAGCGGAAAGCCGATAATTATCAAATCTTCCGCCGTCACCTTGAAGCGCATCGTGGTGGAGTGTTGTTTGCTCCAGTCTGCCCCGGCATTCCAGGTGATCACCTTACCTGTGCCGGTTTCGACTCCGCTCCCGACAGCCCCGCTCAGGGTGGTGGCCGGCACGCTAAATGTCGTTCCTCCGTCACTGGAAACGGCCAGCGTGATCTGTACCGTCGGGGTATCAGCGGTCACATCGTAGGTGATATCCACAAACGGCGTCCCTGCACGCTGGGCGGCGAAGATGTTGGAGACCATCGGCGGCGTGCCTCGCGTCACAGCAACAGTGTAGCTCGTGGTAGTTACGCCATCCTGTGCCGTGACCAGAATGGAGATCGAGCTATTTCCTACAGGAAGCGAGATCGGCCCGCTCGCGGTGCCCCAAGCAACTGGCGTCCCATTGACTGTAGTCTTGGCCGCGCCACCCGTCGGAAAAGGAGTGATCGTGATCGAGTCTGTAGCGATGGGCACGCTGGCTGTGTAGGCCAATGTTCCAGGCGCAAATGTTGGGCTCAGGCTGCCTGAACTGAGTATGAGCCCGGAGAGCGTGGAAACGGTCCAAAAGGGGCGGGCAGAACTCATCGCCCAACCAGGAGTGGTTGAAGCATCAGTGTTCGTTGTTTGAACATTTGTTGCGTTGGTACCTATCAACAGTGTCGAGGTAGACGGTCTAAATAACTCAGCTGTTGCGGTTGGAAGGGAATCGTCAGAACTCAGAAATTGAGTTGCCAATTTGACAACCAAGAACTGCGTTGAAGTTGCAAACGTGGTGCCATTGCCAGCAAACAAATACATGTTCTTGTTCTCAAAGGCGGAACCAGTAATCGTAATGTTTGTTGCAAAAAAATTAAAGATCCCGCGGTAACCAAGGGCACCAGCGGTCGCAAATGTGTTGTTTACGCCAGTGAGGCTTGTGAAATTGGCAATCAGAGCCGCATTGCTCAGCTCCCACAAACTGTCAGTGGAAAAAATGCCAATTGCAACAACACCAGGCCCTGCGGAAGTCCCACCACCAGTGGCAAAACCAACTCCGAATGTGCTTCCACGCTGAAACGTGTTGCCAGAAGCATCGGAAATACCCGATGCTGTCGAGCTGGTACCATTGTTGAACGAGTAGGAAGCGGCTGATGCACTAACAACCAGCGCTGCTGAAACAGCAAGTATGAAGATTTCTTTCATGTGCTTAGCCAATGTATGAGTAATTTGCTTTGTGTTAATAGTCGGTAGGAGATGCTGCCGAATCGTTGAACGAGGTGAGCGGTTACCTTGGGGGGCAGCAGCACTTCCGAAATTTGCCAATGCTTGTCCAGTTCATGGTGACTTCAGCCATTACTGGGCTGACGAGTAAGAGACGCCAGCCAATAAGGCCAGCCCGAGGCTGGGGATGATGGGATGTATCATAGGAACTGATTTTTGAGAAATTGCTGTTTTCGGTGAAGATTGTTGATGGAACCGGACACCGGATTGAAGCTTGATTCCCATGGCTTGCGTTGTCATGACACCAGCGCGTGAGGCCGGATGCCGTGACCGCCTTGATGCGACCCCGCTGGTGCCATGAAGTGGCTGGCTAACGGGAGTCGGGGAAGGCATTCCCACGAATGAGCCTGCGTGGATGAATTCCGCCACCATGGACTGGTCCTGGGTGATGCTACCGGACCCGAGCAGCGGCGATCCCGTGCGAGGACGCAGGCCGCATTGATCGCGGGAATGCGCAGGTGCCGGGGATTTTTGAGAACCGGGGTTCATGGCAGGAAGGACGGGAATTCGTCCTTCCTGGTGGACGGGGAGTTGAGAGAGTCGCAGATAGTCGACCGCAACGGCCTTTAGCCGTCCCCGAAAGGGCAGCCTGGACATGCGCCGCCGCCTCCCCGGCCTTTTGGTCGGTTTGGCGGCAATGTTGCGGTCATTGCCAACCGCTATCTGCGAGGACTCTCACATCCCCATCCGCCGGAGCGAACGAGTGGAGGCAAGCGATTTGGCGGCCGGGTGGCAAGCGGAAAAATTAGGAAGGGAGAAATAATTTTGGATTTTGGATTGAGAGAGCTTTGCGCGGTCCGTGGGAAAGGCGAACATTGAACATTGCCTCCGGCTATGCCAGTTAGGGCATCGCCGCTTTTTCCAAGCTCGCTAGCGCTCACTCCGCGTTCAACGCCGAACGTCCAATGCCGAACCGAAGAGAAGAATGCGCCTCGCCGGAGCAGCTGCCGTGCCGCTTGGCTCTTTTGCTCGAGGTTAGCTCTACTTTATCATTTCGTTAAAAATAATTCTTACCAAGTGGAGCGGCACGGGTAAAATCGCCGCGATGGACCCGCTGCCAGCCTCATAAGACCCCGATTTTCACCACCAACCAACCCCCTCCGATGCCTCACAATACATCGTCGGAGCTGTTAGCCGCCTTGTGTCTTACGTCAAGGAATTCACCCGGTTTTTCCACACTCGAAGTGATTCCAATGCTGATGAGGTGCGTGCCTATTTGAGCGGCCTCATGCAAGCCAAGCGCGGGGCGAAGAACCTCGAACGCATGTTGGAGCAGCGAATAGAAAAACGCCTGAAAGACGAGGTCCGACGAAGAATCAAGACCCGAGCCACCCGCCCACCACTCTGGCCAGATGAGATCTCACCCAAATGACAGAGTAGAGGTAAATGAGGATGGTGCAGAAGTTCGATGGGCTGATGGGGACGGTTGGCGTTTCTGCCCGCCATGACAATGGGTGGAGAAAGGGTGGCGGCTGCCTCGGGCTTTCGCGTTGCATTGGCGAATGTGGGCGGGGACGCCCACACTCCTTGAAGGCCGGGGACGAAGTACCGAGGTGAATTCGTGGAACGGGTGGAGGCATTGGTGCGCGAGGCGTCAGGTACGATGCTGCCAATAGTTGGGGCGGTGGCTCATGTGCATGACGGCGAGGACTTGCAGTTCGTCGTTGCGAATTTGGAAGACGAGCGCAAACGAAAAAATCTCAAAACGACACCTGCGCAGCTTCCCTTCGAAGCAACGATGCATTTGCGGGCTGGGAGCGATCCACACGGGGAAGGTGTAGAACCTCCTCCTCCAAACGTTGGTAGGATTGAATTGTGACAGCCATGGTGGGAGTTTAAAATGTAAAGTCGCACTTGTTCCAGCATTTTTCCATGTCAAGGAGTTCTGACAAGGCGGGCTGGCGGCAGCATGGACGCGGCGAACACCTCCAAGATGACGCCTCAGATGGATGAGAAGAATTGCGGCGAGACGCCGCAAACACGGCCTGCCGCGGGACGCGTCAGCCACACTGGAAGAGAGGACGTTCCACGGGTGGTGGCGGCACGCTGCGGCGTTCTCTTGGCAACGCTGATCGCCGATGCGTTGCTGAGCGACAAAATCACAGATGGACAACGTATCCGTCTAGACGCGAGTTGCGATCAGATTCAATTCCGTCAGTGATCCACACCTTGATATCAATCCAACCACACACCTAAGAACGGCTGCGGCAAATACGCCTTCGCCGCTTGCTTGCATGGCACGCTCATCCGGCGGCAGCAGGCAACTCCAAGCGAACTAATTTCATGAAACGATCCCAAAAGCGCTTGTTAGCCCTCATTGCCTCCCTGCTGGCGGTGCTGGTGGTCTCCGCGTTGCTGTACATGGTGGGCATGGCGGAGTTAGAAGGCAAGCCGCGCGGGTTCTGGCAAGCGCTGGAATGGGCGGCCGAGACGCTTTCAACCACGGGCTACGGCGCCGATAGTACGTGGAACCATCCGTTGATGGTTTGCCTGGTGGTGGTGGTGCAATTTCTCGGGGTTTTTCTGGTATTTCTGATATTCCCGATCTATCTGATTCCATTTTTGGAGGAGCGCTTTGAAATCCGGTTGCCTAGTGAATGCACGAATGCCCGGAATCATGTGTTGATCTATCGAAATGGTCCGGCGGTGGCGACGCTTCTGGAGGAGCTCAAACTCGCCGGGGTCACTCCGGTTATTATTGAAGAGGATGAGACTGAAGCCCGGCGGGCGTTAGAGGCTGGGCACCGGGTGGTTTACGGCAGTTTGGAGGGCAACGTGATGAGCCGGGTGGCGCTAACGAAATCCCGGGCCTTGATCCTCAACAGCAGTGATCACCGCAATGCCGCCATCACGATCACCGCCCGTCAGTTGGGATTCACTGGCGATATTCTCGGCCTGATCGAACATCCCCTGCATCGCCAACCGACGATTCTAGCAGGAGCCACCGCCGCCTACACACCGCGACACATGCTTGGTGCCGCCCTCGCCGCCCGAGCCAGTCGCAAGGTAAGCCCGACGGTGGCCGGCGTGCAAAACCTAGGGCACCGGCTACAAGTCAGCGAGGTGCGGATCACTCCCGGCAGTGCGCTGGCGGGCCGCACGATCGCCGAGTGCCGGATCGGCCATGATACCGGTGTGACCGTGATCGGGCAATGGGTGAGTGGCCGCCTGAACGCCGCACCGAGATCGGACATGCGGCTGGAACCCGGCGGAATTCTCATTTTGGTGGGCAGCAACGAAAACATCTCGCGCTTCACCGAGATATGCACCGGTGCGGCGCCGCTCAGACGCCACGGCCCGTTCATTGTTGCCGGCTACGGCGAAGTCGGCCGCAAGGTCGAGCAATTGTTGCGCGATGCCGGCGAGGACGTCTGCGTCATCTCACAGGAATCCGGTCCCGGGGTGGATGTGGCGGGCAATGTGCTGGACCCGGAGTTATTGGTTAGCGCCGGAGTGGAGGATGCGCAGGCGGTGATTTTGGCGCTCAGCGAAGATGCCACCACTCTTTTTGCCACGGTTATTCTCAAGGATATGGCACCGCAAGTGCCGGTCATTGCTAGGGTCAACCTTCCGGAAAACGTCGAACGCATCCACGCTGCGGGAGTGGATTTCGCCTTATCCATCAGCCAGGTAACCGGCCAAATCCTTGCCCGAAAACTCCTCGGCAAGCGCACGGTGATGCTCGATCAAGCGCTGAAGGTGTCAATGGTCAGATCGCCAAAATTGGTAGGTGCCCATCCGGCCGGCCTGCGGATTCGCGAGCGCACCGGCTGCTCGGTGGTGGCGGTGGAACGCGGAGCGGAGGTGCTGGTTCGCTTCGAGCGCGAGTTTGCCTTCGCCCCCCGCGATCTGGTGTATATCTGCGGCAGCGAAGAGGCCACCCGCAAATTTGCTGCGGAATTTCCCCCCAGCCAAAGCTAACCCGGGCTAGCAGAAAGCCGGATATTCCTCGCACCCAAACCGATGTAGTCGGAGGGAGTGCAGGTCAGAACAATGACTTGCAAGCCACGGGTGGCGGCCAGATCAAGCATGCGTTGGAGGGCTTGCACACGCTCGGGATCGGCGTAGGCAAAGGCGTCGTCAAAGACCAGCGGCAGGCAGCCATCATAGTTAGAGGCGAGGATTTCCGCAGTGGCGAGGCGCACGGCGGCGGCAACTTGTTCTTTGGCGCCGCCGCTGAGGGCATCAAAGACAAAGGCGGGTGATCCGGGGCGGGTGAGGGACAGCGAAGGATTGTTAGCATTGGATAGATCGACGCGTATCTGGACGCCGCGGCCGAAGATGCATTCAAGATAGCCAGCGACGCGCTCGGCGATGGGTTGGGTAAGGCTTTCGCTGATGGCGGTTTGTGACTCGGTAAAAAGCCGGTGGAGCAAGGCGATGGCGTTGGCGCGGCGCTGTTCGCGTGCCTGTTCATCCTGGATGGTGGCGAGACGGGCTTTGGCTTGGAGAACCTCCGCATCCGGGTCGCTGCTGCCGTCCAGCGCGAGGATGTTGCGCGTCACTGCGATCTGAGTCTCCGCCTCGCGCTGCTTGTCCACCTCCGCAGCAATCGACCGCGTGAAGCGCGCCAGATCACTTGTTAGGAGTTGGGGATTCAACTCGGCGAGGGCACGAGTGGTCACATCCAAGGCGGCCTTGGCGGCCGTCTCGGCAGCCTTGGCGTCGGCCAGCGCCTGTTGGCGGGCCGCGATGTCGCCGAAATTTTCCTCAAGAGCGGAGGCGGAAACCTCGAGGGTTGCGAGCTCGCGGCGGGCCGTGCCGATGGCTTCCTGACAGGTATGTAAAGCGCGGATGGCGCGTTGATGTTGGTCGCGGCGGGTATCGGCGTCGCGGCGCAATTGGTCCTCGTTGCGTTCACTTTGCTCAAAGGCGTCCGACGATGTGGCCAGCCAGGCGCGTGCGGAGTCCAGGGATTGCGGCAACCCTTGTTCAAGGGCTGAAGTGAGTGCAGCTTGGCGGCGCTCCACCGCAGCAGCAGCCGCCAGTTGGTCCGCAGTGGCGGCGCTGAGAGCTGCGGGCAATTCCCTGGCACCCGAGGCCCGGAGCTTCGTCTCGATATTCTCGATGCGTTTTTCAATGACTTGGCGTTTAGCTAGGATATCAACAGCTTCCGTTAGATCGCAGACGGTGAGTTCGTCGAGGCCATGGGCCAGTTGTTGGCGGGCTGACTCGAGCTTGTTGCGGGCTTCTTTGAGGGAGGTTCCGCCACCTGGACGAATGCGAAGGCGGGTGCCGCTGCCAAGCGACAACTCGGCCGCCTCCGTGATGACCCGCGCCTCCCCAGACGTGAGAGGGACCCCATCCAACAGAACCGGCTGATCGGAAACGACCAGCTCAACGCCTGCGGCAATGGCTTGCAGCGCCCCCTCTGCCAGACGGACCCGCTCGTCGAGCTTGCGCAGCGAGCTGAGTTGGGCGTCGTTGATAGACGGGAGTTTCGACAAGGCCTCACGATCGGCAGTTAGAGACTCGGTGATTCCGGCGGCCGCGTTGTGCCTGGCGGTTAAATCAGCGACCACTGCAGATTTTTCAAAATGGGAAACGCAAGCGGCGGCGAGGTCGTGCAGCTGGCGGGCTTGGCGGGCGGCCTCGGAGACCGCGCGCTGGGCGAGATCGGCGGCGGCGGCGGTATCACGTGCGGAGGCCTCCTGCTGGGTGAGGGCGGCGAGTTTGGCCTCGGCGGGTTGCAGCGATTCGGCAGCGGCGGCGGCTCGTTGCCTGAGATCGCGTATTTGCGCATCGGTTTTGGCGAGTTCCCCGCAGAGCGCAACGGCGTTGCGGTGCTGGAAGGTTTCCATTTCCTCGCGGGCACTCAGGTCGTGAACCCGGCCAAGGGACGTGTTGACGGCCGCCAGTTGGGCGCGGAGCCCGGGGAATGCGGCGGTTGAATCCGTTAGGCATTGGGCTGCGGCGTCGTGTTGCTCGATGGCGGATCTAAGGCGCTGCTGTTGTTCGAGCGCCCGGGCCTGACTGGCCTCTGCCGCCGCGAGTTGTTTGTTAGCCAAATCCAATTTGGAATTGGCCTTGGTGGTGCCGTTCTTGTTAAATATCTCGTCGTAGGACTTTTTGATAGACTCGCGGACCCTTTCATCGGTTGGCGATTGCATGACAGCGGCGAGCCCCTGTTGTTGCAGGCGTTGGACTAACTCATCCTTGCGCTTGGCGGCGTGGATAACGGCGTCATTGCCCGATGTCCCCTGCCAGACCCAGAGGTGGGCCCAGCGGGTGCTGAGTTCGTTGAGGCGGTTGGTGGCTCCATCAGGATTGCCGACGAGCTGCGCGAGCTTGTCTTCGGCCTCATCGCCCTGCCAACTTGTCCCATCATTGGATGCGAGACGGATGGTGCCGGAGGTTCCCGAAAACCGTTTGTCAAGGGTCCAAGTGCCACCGCCGGTCTCAAATACCAGCCTGACCTCCGGTTGCCCATTGTATATCTCCGAGCGCATCGACTGCTGTAACTCCCCACCCGTGCGGTGGCGGCAAAACATCGCCCGGTGCATCGCTTCGGCTAGCGTGCTTTTGCCTGTTTCGTTAGGTCCGCCGATCAGATTGCGGGAAGGATCCAGCTCAATGGTTAGATCCTGGTGAAGGCGGTAATTGCGTGCGGTGACGGAAAGGATTCTCATGGCGGCGAGGGATGAAAGGGATATAACTCAATGTGCGGCGGCGCAAGCTGCGTGGAGTTCGCGCAGGGCGATGCGGGCGATTCCCGTGGCGTCCTCACCGGCCATGGCGACGAGGAGTTGGCTGGCGACGGCAGCCACCAGTGGATCGTCAGGACGGGCCGCGAGTTGCTGAATCTCCGCCTCCGTCGCTGCAATGCTGACGCGGTCTTCGAGCTTCAGACGCAGCAGGCGGGCCTCAAGCCCTTCCAAATGCTCCTGCAACCGGCTCGATGCCTCAATGGCTAGACTCCCTTCAAGCGCCAAGCGAAGCAAACTGTCCTGCCCCCATGCACCTATATTTTCGTCGAGCTTGGCGCAAAACGCAGCTAAACTCCCATCCTCCGAGAATTGATAGGAAAACTCGTTCCAGCGAAACTGACCGGTGGCCATTTTTTCGACTTGAGGCACCAGCCCGCGGCCTGCCTGAACCACCAGAATGTTGCCGGGGTCGTTGTTGCCACCTTTGGGAAAACGATCAATCTCGGGCGTGCCGCAATACCATGCCTTCGAGCCGACCTGTTTGGTACCATGCCAATCGCCGAGGGCGATGTAGTCGATTTGGGCGTCGGGCAGACGCGAGAGGTCGATTATGTTAGATGAGTTTGCATCTTCGTCCTCGTCGTCCTGGGCAGCACCGAATCCTTGAATGCTGCCATGTGCCAGAACGATGCGCGGAAGCCCGGGAGGGAACGAAGGCGCGTCAAAGGCGCTGCGGATCCAGGCGCTTGGATCGGCAAGGGATTTCCGGCGCATCAAGGGGGCCGGGAAGACGACGGCCTGATCCAACACGACCGGTTCCGGGGTGAGCAGCAAGCGCAGGTTTGGGGCCAGTTGCTCTCTCTGCCGGATGAAAAATGGCTGCTCCCACAAACTGCCCGGCCCTCCGTGGTCATGGTTTCCCGGAATGACCAGCACCGGCACCTGCATCGCACCAATCGCCTCACAAGCCTTGGCAACCGTGGCATTGACCGGACTGGGACTATCAAACAAGTCGCCCGCCACCAGCACGAAGGCCACCCGCTGCTCCGCGGCTGCGGCAGCGACCCGCTTGAGGCATTCAAAGCGCTCATTTTGAAGCCGACTGCGTTTGGCGACGTCGCTCACCCGGGCAAACGGCTTGCCTAGCTGCCAGTCGGCGGTATGGAGGAATGTGACGGACATGATGAGGGGATTTGGAGGTGATTGCTGGTACCAAACCCACCCACCCCGGAACAAGGAGAATCGCACATTTCTGATAGAAATAGCTCACGCCGGCATCCGCGGCAAGCCAGATGCATGGGCCTGAGCCGACCTCAGTCCCATGCGGCATCGAGCAAATCCGCCCGTTGGCTCAATTGGTGTAGGCTTCTTCTCCGTGCTCGGCCAGGTCCAAACCGGTGTGTTCTTCCTCGCGGGTCACCCGCAGGCCAATGGTCGCGCCGATGAGCTTCAGCAGCCCGTAGGTCACCACCGCAGAGAGCACGGTGGCCGCCAACGCCGCCAGCAACTGGGTCACCAGTTGGCTGCCAATCGAAAAATCGCCCGAGCCGCCGGCAAAGTGCCGAGAGCCAAAAATGGCCACCAGCACCGTCCCCACAAAGCCGCCCACTCCGTGCACACCGAACACGTCCAACGCATCGTCATACTGGAACCTGTGCTTGAGCTTGGCGCAGGCGAGCCAGCACAGGCAGGCCGACACCGAGCCAATGACCAGCGCACCGATGGGGCCAACACAGCCGGCCGCCGGCGTGATGGCCGCCAGCCCGGCGATCGAGCCGGTGGCGATCCCCAGCGCACTGGGTTTGCCACCCTTGATCCACTCAATGGCCATCCATGCCACCGCCGCCGAACAGGCCGACAGGTGGGTGACCACCAGCGTCATCGCCGCACTGCCATTGGCCGCAAACTGGCTGCCGGCATTGAAGCCAAACCAGCCAACCCACAACATCCCCGCCCCCGCCACCGTGAAGGGCAGGTGATGCGGCGGCATCTGAGTGTGCGGATGGCCGCTGCGCGGACCCACCATGATGCAGGCCACCAAAGCTGCCACCCCGGCGGTGATGTGCACAACAATGCCGCCAGCCAGATCGATGACGTGGCTCAGGCCGCAGAAGGCCCCGTCCTGATGCCAGACGCCGTGGCAGACTGGCACATAGACCAGCAAACTCCAGACCACGCTGAAGACCATGATCGCCTTGAATTTCATCCGCTCCGCAAAGGCCCCGATGAACAGGCCCGGCGTGATCAGAAAAAACATCATTTGATAGGCAAAATGCAGCAGCAGCGGAATGCTTGGCGCGTCGGCCCGTGGCGGACTGTCCGCGCCCACCCCGGCGAGGAATCCGAGTTGCAGCCCGCCAAACAGACTGTTGCCGTCGCTAAACGCCAGCGAGTAACCACACACCAGCCACAGAATGCTCAGCACCGAGGTGAGCGCAAAACATTGCATGAATACCGAGAGCACGTTCTTCGCCCGCACCAAACCTGCGTAAAACAACGCCAGCCCCGGGATCATCATGAACAAGACCAGCGCCGTGGCCATCAACATCCAAGCGGTGTCCCCGCTATTGATTGTCGAGACCCCCTCCACGGCTGCCGATGCGGGCGTGGAACTCATAAAAAGGGTTGCGCAACTCACTGCCAAAGCAGCGGCTGCCCGGTATCCGACACGCGGAATCAGACGAATGGTCATGGGTTGTATCTCAGGTTGAATTTCAGGGTTGATCAAAATTAAGCAGAAACTATGCCAGATTTATGTAAAAAACGAGGTTTTTTCAGGTGCCGCTACATGGTGGCCGGGCGGGGGTACGGCATGGTTCAGCCGCGTCTGTCGCGGAATTGCGTTGGCGGGGTGGCTGGTGGTGGTATAGCCTCAATTTATGGATATAACTCATCGATTCCTTCCCCAATGTGCCGCCGCCGCAACCGCGCTGGCGTTCGCCCCATCATCACTCGTGCTCGCTGCCGACGATGCGCCACCCGTCCGCCTGCTCGCAACACCTGCCGCCGGGCCCATCACCCACTACCTGGCCAACCGGCCGCCGCTGGCACCCAGTCCACTGGTGCGGCTGCCGATGGGGGCGGTCAAGCCGGCTGGCTGGCTGCGGCAGCAACTGGTGCTGCAAGGGGCCGGGTTTCACGGTCATCTGACCGAGATCAGTTCGTTTCTCAACAAGGACAACAACTCGTGGCTCAGCCCGACCGGCACGGGTGAGCGCGGCTGGGAGGAAGTGCCCTACTGGCTCAAAGGGTTTCTCGGTTGCGCCATTCTCACCAACGACGCCCGGATGCTCGCCGAGGCAAAGATCTGGATCGAGGGTGCCATCAACAGCCAACAAGCCGACGGCTGGTTTGGTCCCGGCACTGGCCGCACCGGGGTGGCCACCGATTTGACCGGCCGCGACGACCTTTGGCCCAACATGATCATGCTGTTTTGTCTCCAGCAATGGTTTGAACACACCGGCGACCCCCGTGTTCCAACCCTGATGACCCGCTACTTCCACTATTTGGACGCTCTCCCCGAAGACAAGCTGCTCCTCGGGTATTGGCCGTCCATGCGCGGCGGCGACCAATTGTACAGCATCCTCTGGCTCTACAACCGCAGCGGCGAAAAGTGGCTGCTCGACCTCGCTCGCAAAACCCACCACCGCACCGCTCGCTGGGACACGGTCACCGACGTCCCCGGCAAAGAATTACCTAACTGGCACAACGTCAACATCGCCCAGGCATTCCGCGAACCCAGCACCTATTGGATGCTGTCTAATAATTCAGCCGAGCGCGACGGCAGCCAGCGGGCCTGGAGCAAAATCCGCCAGCTCTACGGCCAGGTGCCCGGCGGCATGTTCGGCGCCGATGAAAACGCCCGCCAAGGCCAAAACGGCCCGCGCCAAGCCATTGAAGCCTGTGGCATCGCCGAAGAAATGCTCTCCGACGGCATTCTCACCGCCGTCACCGGCGACCCGTCTTGGGCCGAACGCTGCGAAGACGCCGCCTTCAACTCGTTTCCAGCAGCTTTCACCGCCGATATGAAAGCGTTGCGCTACCTCACCGCCCCTAACCAACCGCAGAGCGACCATGGCGACAAATCGCCCGCAGTGCAAAATGGCGGCCCGATGTTTGCGATGGACCCGCACGACCACCGCTGCTGCCAGCACAATGCAGGCCACGGCTGGCCGTACTTCACCCAGCACCTGTGGTATGCCGCGCCCGGCAACGGACTCGCCGCGCTCATCTACGCCCCCTGCGAAGTGAACGCCGTCGTGGCCAATGGCGTCCAAGCCCGCATCAGCGAGCAAACCCGCTATCCCTTCGAGGAACAAATCACGTTCACCATCCATCTGCCCCAGGCCACCCGCTTCCCGCTGGACCTCCGCGTGCCGTCGTGGTGCGCCACTGCCACCCTCGCCATCAACCAACAAAAGGCCACGATTCCGGCCCATGCCGCCGGTGGAATCGTCCGCCTGGAGCGCGAGTGGAAAGACGGCGACGTGGTATTGCTGAATCTACCGATGGACGTGCGCACCCACCGCTGGACGGATAACCGCAACACCCTCACCGTGTCGCGCGGCCCGCTCACCTACTCGCTCCAAATCAAGGAAGACTACCGCCGCTTCGGCGGCAACGACGCCTGGCCCGCCTGGGATATCTTCCCCGCCTCCCCGTGGAACTATGGCCTCACCAGCGAGGCCACCACCAACTTCACCGTCGTCAAGGCACCCTGGCCAACCGATGACCAACCCTTTCGCAACGAGGCCGCACCAGTCAAGCTAACCACCACCGCCCGCCAAATCCCTAACTGGACCCTCGACGCCCGCGGTGCCGTCAACGAGGTGGTCCAGCAACCAGTGAGCTCCTCCGAACCCGAAGCAAGCGTCACCCTCATCCCCATGGGTGCCGCCCGCCTCCGCATCTCCGCCTTTCCCGTTATCTCCAACGCCCCGGACGCCAAACCCTGGCCCTTAGCTAACAAAAAGTAAGCCACCTTGCAGAACCCGAATGCCGGGCGTCTGG
The DNA here is from genome assembly GCA_903875675.1 of Akkermansiaceae bacterium. Lineage (GTDB taxonomy): Bacteria > Verrucomicrobiota > Verrucomicrobiia > Verrucomicrobiales > Akkermansiaceae > Luteolibacter. Next base: position 1,000 of record CAIQXC010000106.1, on the reverse strand, counting down.
CCGGAAGTACGACTGGCCCGCAGCAAATCGTTATCAATATGAGAAGAAACACCAGAGTCATGGCATGGCTAGGCAGTGCCCTTCTGTTATTTGTCAGCGCACAACGTGCACATGCCGTGGCGCTTGTCGAAGTGGTCAATGTGAATTGTGGTCACAAGCGGGAAAACCTCGCCAATGGGGATAGTTCGATGAATGGCCGGGCCAACGCGACTGACCGGGGCGTGGCACCTATGGCCTATCCCGGCTCAACCTGGAACGACGGCATGGGAGGGGTCGGCGCCCGGTTGCGCAACTCGGTGAACAACGCCACTGCGGTGAGCTTCCGCATCAGCGATGGGACGTACTCCGCCGATGACTGGACTGCCAATGGCCAGCACATGCTCAAAGGGGGGCTGGGCCCGGCCTGCAGAGATGTTGCTAGAGATTCATGGTCTGGACCCGGTCAACCGCTCCGACCTCTATCTAGCCTCAGAACTCAGCATTCGACCTCGCTTTCGACAACGGAGCGAGCAAGTCGAATTCCCTAAGTGTCGGCTGTGGGCTCAGCGCAATGCCTCAAACAAATGTTACCATGCGAGGACTGACCCCATCGGCCGATGGGGTCAGTCCTCGCATTTCAACATTTGAGCTTGCTCGACCCCGTGGCGCTTTTGAGGTCGAACACTGAGTTCTGAGCCTCGCAGGATTCGTTTGGCAGGAACAGCAGTGGCTCGTTCACAACCTCTAACGCCTCGGACGCAGGAGATAAATCCCTGGCAAGCAGCGGCAAAAACCTCAACGGCACCACCTGGGTCGAAGGGGAGGATTTCGTCGTTTTCAAAATATCACCCCCCGAGGCAGGCGGTACCATCCGCATTACCGCCAAGCCGGGCCCGGCTGGCGGCTCCGCAACACTCAATGGCTTTCAACTCGTTAGAAATGAACCACGCGCAGCCACCACCACAACCCTAACAAATGTTGCCATGCGAGCAGCAACCGCCGGGTGGGCGGATAGAGTTGG
>CAIQXC010000105.1 GCA_903875675.1 Akkermansiaceae bacterium | reverse complement strand
CTCCTCACCGCCTGCTCGCCAGACGTCCTGGCCGTATCGAGTTCACCTGTGTTTGGGGCTGGTCGTTCGCCTTGAGCAGCTCCCCACTGCACATCGCACCGCCGCAGTAGCACTCGGCTACCCGTCGGTTCCACGTCACTGACGGACTCAGACTTTCACTGGTTGGTTTCATGGTTTCATCAACGCACGGAGTGTGGGCATCTTGCCCACATTTGCCCATGAGATGTGCAAGAAAAAGGCCGCCAGACGACTGCCCTTGCTCTGCGCATGGGCCATGGCGGCGAGGACGCCACCACTCCTTGAGTGCGTCCGCGTGGCGGCTGGCAGAATGCTCAGGCCGCAGGAGGGCCGGGCATTCAGCCCGGATCCTCCAATCGTAAAACATGTGCTAATTGAACAGGATTGTGCAGGACACCTGTCTGTGCTTAAAACGACCGGCTTCCAACGGGTCCTCCCCGACCGGCAGGCTGTCTGAACATCCTGTCAAACTGACGATACGACGTACCCATCCATTTCCTAAGGGAATATCACTCCGTATCTTTGATATCGATGGCGGCGAATTCGCCGTCCTTGCGGCGATAGACGAGGGTAAGGCAGCCGCGGCGGGCGCTTTTGTAGAGGACGAACGGGCGGTCAGAGAGTTCGAGTTGCATGATGGCGTCTTCCTTGTACATCGTGCGGATCGAGTAATGATCGGGATGGATGATGTAGGGCTCGGGATCCACATCGGAATCTTCCGGATGGTCGAGCACCGCCGTGGTGAAGACCCGTTCGTCAAGGTGGCGGATCGATTCGTTGCGATGAGGGCGGTGTTTTTTGAGCAGGCGCGTCTTGTGCTTGCGCATGCGGCGGGCAATTTTCTCGATGGTTTCATCAATGGCGGCATACATGTCGCTGCCTTCGGTGTGGGCTTCAATGGTGATGTGATTGGCACAGAAGAGGATAAATTCGGCGATATGGCGGTTCTTTTGGACATCGAGAACGGCCTTGGCACCAATAATACGCGGATAATCGAGGTGGAGACCCTCGATTTTTTTGGTGACATAGTCGCGCAGGGAATCAGTCACTTCCTCATGACGGACAGTGATGGTGATTGATAAATTGACGTTAGCGGTTTGCATGGCGTTGGTTGTTATGGTTGAAGCCGATGAGAACGGGTTTACGGGTGTCCCACCGATGCAACAATATAGAACGGATATTTGCAAACACGCTAGAAAAATTCACTGAAGCAAGCCCGCAACGAGGCTGGCCTCAGGGGCCCTTGGGACGGGTGATATCATCAAAGGCTTTCTGCGGATCACTGTCAGGAACGAGCGCCTTGTCAGGCTTATCAGCTTTGTCAGGCTTATCACCGGCAGGTTCATCGGCATCAACGTCGGATTCCTTGGCGGCAGCATAGAGTGCGGAAAAATTATCGCTGGGGTGGAGCAATGAGCCGCCGATTTTCAAAGAGAGCCAGCGATAGCCGTCGTGAGGCTCGGAGAGCATGGAGTTAATTTTTGAATTACGGGCGAGGTGAGCGATGGATTCGGGGATACCGATTTCCATGATACCGGAGAGGGATTTATCGGCGTTGCTGGTTAACTCGGCATGGATTGCCATGCGGGATTTACTTTCGAGTTGGAGTTCGTGGAGTTCTATTTTTGAGTTTTTTCGATGGATGATGCCTGTGAAATCTCCGACGAAGGATGGGTTTTCGTACCATTTATCATTGAGGGTGCGCACCAGTGAGGAAAGGAACGGAAAGCCCTTGATGTTCACTTTGGTTGATAAGGTGCTTTTGAAGGCCAACTTGAGCTCGGCGTCGGCGGGCGAGTCCGGCAGAAACGTCAGCGAGTTGGGAGCCGCATCTGGACGGGAGTCGATTTTCGAACCGATGAGTTCGCTGAATTCCGAGCCGAGGAGTTCGGCGAAGTCAAAGTTTGCAAGTTCCGCCGTGAGGGTGGTGGGAGAGGTGCTGCCAAACGGTTGAAATTTGCCGGTGAGGTCGAAAATCCCGTGTTTCAGTTGGGAGTCGGTGACACGCAGCACGACCAATTTGGTTTCCGATGGACGGAATTCCACCACTGCGCGGTCGATTTTATAGATGGGCCAACCGGTGAGTTGGAGGTTGCCGTGATAGAGGTGGAACGTCGTCTGACTATTTGACTTATCGATGCGCAATGAGGCTTCGGTGGCGAAGATTTTGAGTGCGGGCAGGCTGGGTTCGCCGAAGACGATATTGAATTTTGGTGCTGAGATGCGCGAGAACTGGACGGGGGCTGTGCCAGAGGGTGACGATTGGTTGAGGGGCTGGGTATCGGCGGGAGGGGGTAGCAGCCACAGGCTACCTTCGCGGGCGGCGACTTCGTCACCCGACAACTGGGTTCCCAAAATGCTTAGCGGTGAGATATTCGCCGACACGCCGCTGAGGTGCAGACCTTTGAGGGCCGAGCCCTCGGGCCATTCGAGAGTGATCGATTCGGCATTGGCGCTGGCGGGACTGACGCGGAATTGCTTGATTTCGACGTTGGCACCCGTGCTGCTGGCGATGGCGGCAGTGACGGCTTTGCTGTAAGGGGCGGTATTGGCGTACACGTAGGCACCGGCCATGACCAACCCGGTGAGCAAGAGCAGGACCAGGCCAACGGCGACTTGGAGGGTGCGAATGCGTTTTGTGCGTTTGGCCTCTTCGCGTTTGGGCTGCTCGCTGCGACGTTTGCGTTTGCGAACCCGCAGTGCCTGGGAGCCGTCGGGGCGGGTGACCAACTCACCGGCAGCGGGGTTTTCGGAAGACTGCCCCTTAAGACGCTCCATCATTTCATCGATCGAGTACTTTTCCGGTTCGCTCGGTGCGGGAGGCATGGGCAGGAGGCTTGGTATGAGTGAGAGTTACGTGAGTGCCGACGGTCGAATCAGTTTTTAGCGAAGGGTTTGCCGGTGGGATCCACGAGTTGGATGTTGACCAAAAACACCACGGCCGTGGAGATCGGTTGGAAGGACTCAGAAGCAAAGAGACGACCTACCACTGGCAGCGAACCAAAGATAGGCGTGTGGTCGTCAATGTGTTGAATTCGCTCTTGGAGCAGGCCGCCGATGACGATGGTGGCACCGTCAGCAACACTGAGGCTGGTGGCCACGTGATGGGTGGTGAACACCGGCATAAGAATGCGGTTGTCGGTGACGAGTTCGCGTTGGGCCAAGGGATTGAGAATGCCGAGGGCGTTGGGTTGGGGCGGGGCAAAGATGGGGCTGCCGTAATTGACGAAGCCATCGAAATCGACCAGCGATGGGTTGAGGGCCACTTCAACATAGTGTTTGGATTCATCAGCGGTGGGAGTCACCTCGAGAGTCATGCCAATTTCCCGGGATTTAAATTCCGTGGGATGCGACGGGGTGGCAATTCTCGGAGGGGCGCTGCCACCGAGAGTGATCGCTCCATTAGGCCCGATGTTGATGTTTACGTTATTATTCGCCTGGGGCAGCTTCGGGGGTTCGTACTGCGTTGGATAAAGCATATCGCGCACTGAGCGCACGCTGGCCGCCTGGCCGCTGCGGGTGACGGTAGCGGCCGAGGTCATGATATCGACGCCCTTTTTCTGATTGAGTCCGCGCATGAGCATTTGCACGGAGCTATTGGTGAGGACCTTGGTGATGCCGAAGATGCCGGGGGCGCTCTGGGTGGCTGTGGTGGCTGTGGCTTGAGCGAGTTTGTCGTTATTATTGATGAGGTAATCAATCGAGTCCTTGTAGGCGGCGTCCTCGCCGCTGCGATTTCCAGAGGTCATTGGAGCGCCGCTGGGTTGGCCGGATGTTGCAACGAAGTCTGCGATGGCTCTGGCGTTACCTATGGTGCCGCCGCTGATATTGAGGTTCTTGGTACCCGGAATCCAGCCGGCCCCGCCGACGCCTGTGGGGCTGAGCAACCAGTCGAAACCGAGCTCCTTGAGACGGGTATCTTTGACACTGATCATGGTGACGCGAACACAAACCATCACCTGCTCAGTCTTGGTGGCAGCATCGACAATCTGGGCGATGACGTCATGGGCGGCGGCGGTATGGGTGACGGTGAGGGTGGCATTGGCCGGGTTGAAGGTGGCGGTGGCACCTTGCGGAAACTCGATGCCTTGGTCGCGGAGTACTTCGAGGGCTCCCCGGCGTTCTGTGAGCAGACTGGGAGCAGCCTTTGCTGCAAACGGGTCGGCCGCCTTGGCCGCAGCATCGCCACTGGCACCCATGCTGGAGAGAAAGTCCGGCCGAACCCGATAGGAACGGGTAAACATTTCTTTGGATTCCGAGCCACGGGGGCGGATAATCACTGTGAAATCATCGGTCGTGTAAGTGGTGCGGGTTTGCCCGTTGATGTAGCGCAACACTTGGCTCATCGGCACATTGGCGAGGCGCAGGTTGAAGTGGATAGCACGGATCTGCTTGCCGGTTTCAGAGGCTTCGTCGCCAATATCGACGTTGAAATTGATGCCACGGCGGGCAGGGTCCACTTCGGTGGTGTCGAGCTCAGCGGCGCGCACACGGAGCAGATCGATGGCATCCTGGAGAGTGGCACCGTCAAGAGTGATGGAGGGAAGGATGATGCGATCGAGTTTATTGGCGACGGGCACGAAGGCACCGGTCGGTGCGGCGGCCACGCCCGGCTCAAGCCCGGCGACATCCAGCGATGGGTCCGGCAAGGCGGTTTGCCAAGCGGCGGCCACCTCGTTGAGCATCTCGGCACGGGTCTGATCGGAGGCGGATTTTTGATAGGATGATTTGGCGGCGGCGACCTGTTCCATGCCACGGCGGGCGGCTGAGTTGGTGGGATCGATGCGCAGGACGCTTTCGAAGTGCTTTTTAGCGGCGTCGAACTCGCCGAGATTGTAAGCGCCCTCGGCGGTGTAGAGCTGTTTGCGGACGGCGTCCACGGAGCTGGTGTGCTCTTTGGTGAGGGTCGGGTTGGTGCGCTGCGCATCATCGAGTTGGTTGCGCATGGCGAGGGTGGCCGGGTCATCAGGAGCCACGTTGGGCTTGAGCACGGCATCGACGGCGGATTTTGCGGCGGCCACATCGCCGTTACGGGCGAGGACGGCAGCTTGGGCGACGGACGCTTGAGCGAAGCGTTGGGTGGCAGCGGCACGCAGTTCGGCGGTGATCGGCGAGTCTGGGATGAGCTCACGGGCCCCGGAGAAGGCGGTGGCGGCTTCGGCGTAGCGTCCTGCTTGATAGGATTGGTCACCTTTGGTGAGCAATTCCTGGGCTTCTTCGATAGCGGCGCGGCGCTTTTCGAGTTCCCGTTGGGCAAGGGAGGATCGGGCTGGCGGCTCGGCGGCACGGAGTGGCACAAGCCCCCACGCGGACACAACAATGAGCACGCAAAGGCGTGGGAATGGGCAACGATGGGCGATTTGCATGCTAGGGTCTGGGCGAGTATAGGCAAACGCCGCCGGAGGGCACGCGCAAATTCAGGAATTTTTCAAATTTTGCGTCGTACGAGGGTTGGCGGGAGTGCTGGGTGCTGGCGTTGGGATGGTGACGGGGCTGCGGCGGGATAGGGGGATGAAGGGAATGCGAAGGGATTCCTCCAAATCGAAGTTGCCAGAGAAGTCCTCGGGGCGATCACTCTCCTGCTTGCCAAAAATCTGTTCCTCGATGAGATGGAAGACCATATCGCCGATGTCGCCGCATTGGCGCACGCCCCACTCGCCCATCAGGGTGGCGGCCATCGGCCCAAACTGCTCCAAGGCCAGATCGCGCAAACCCGTGACAAGCTCGGGGCCGCTGACGTGGCGGGGCTGTCCGCCATTGCCCTCGGCAATGCGCTTGAGGGTAAAGTCCAGCGCGTCCTTGAGAAAGAAGTACGCGTGGGGGTCGAAGCGCTTGTCGCGTTGCAGGATGGCAGCGACGGCTTGTTCGAACTGAATGGCTTGCATGCGGGAAGTATGTGGGAGAAGCGCTGCGGTGTCAAAGCGGTTTGAT
>CAIQXC010000104.1 GCA_903875675.1 Akkermansiaceae bacterium | reverse complement strand
GAAAGGCGCAAGCCTGACATGCGGGCACTCATCGACTGGCGAGCCGGATGCGGGAAATCCGCCTGTCCGGTTCTGAGGGAGGGGTGGGGCAGTAATGCCCCATTCCTACCTCTATCCATGGTTCCGTTCCTGCACTGGCATAGCGGGGTTCGTGGGCACCCTCTCTGGGAAACCGGAGGGGGTGCTTTGTTTGCAAATTGCACGATAGGTAAAGCCTGGCTTGACCATTCGCGCATTTCTCAAACAACCCCATTGGATTGTGGCAATCTGGACATGATCGGGCTAAAATTCCATTTTTGGACCGAATATGGAATTTCAGCTTTCCAAATTCCAACTTCGTGGCTATTTTTCCCGTGTGATCCGACCTGTTACAGGCAAGTACACCACCGTTTCGACCGCTGGGGAAGCGTTCAAGGCGTTTGTTCCCAGCCCGCTGCCACCGGAACCAGCCGTCGTGCTGGACAGCGCCCTTGAACAACTTCACGCCGAGGCCTTGGTGGCCCTCGGGAGATTGGATGGCATCACCAGCCTCCTGCCTGACCCGAAACAATTCCTATACGCCTACGTTAGAAAGGAGGCGGTTGCATCGTCGCAAATCGAAGGGACTCAGTCCTCATTGGCCGATCTGCTTGCCCATGAAATGGACTCAGCTCCGGGTGTTCCGCTCGATGATGTGCGGGAAGTCTCGGACTGCGTGGCGGCATACGACCATGCGGAACGCCAGTTGGCCGACGGCTTTCCACTATCCCTCCGCCTCATCACGGCGGCTCACGCGAAACTGCTCGCCAGCGGCCGGGGGCGGACTCAATGCCCGGGGGAATTCAGGCGGAGCCAGAATTGGATCGGCGGCAGCCGACCGGGAAACGCCAGGTTCGTTCCGCCACCTCCGGACGAGGTGATGACCTGCATGGGACTGCTGGAAAAATTCCTGCACGATGATCCAGTTAGAACGCTCCCGCTGATCAAGGCCGCGCTGGCGCATGTGCAGTTCGAAACGATCCATCCCTTCCTGGATGGCAACGGACGTGTTGGTCGTCTGCTCATCACCCTGATCCTGCTGACCGAGGGACTCTTGAAGTATCCGATCCTGCACCTGTCGCTCTTCTTCAAGGAACACCGCGCGAGATATTACGAACTGCTCCAAGAGGTGCGCGTCACGGGAAACTGGGAGGCGTGGCTCGACTTCTTTCTTCAGGGGGTGCGGGACATTGCGACCCGAACCGCAGCCGACATCCACAGGTCCTTGGATCTGTTTGAGCGGGACCGGCAGCGCATTGGAGCATTGGGCCGTGCGGCGCGTTCTTCGTTGCTCATCCACGACCAATTGAAGCGGCAGCCGCTGACCTCGATCGCGGCACTCGCCGCGACCACCCATCTCACCCCGACGACCATCGCCTCCTCGCTCGGCAAACTGAGGAGCTTGGGAATTGTCAGGGAAGTCACGGGAGGAAGCTATGGTCGGCTCTATGCCTATGACGGCTATCTCGCGATCCTGTCCGAGGGATCGGAAGCCATCCATTGAGCCATGCGCGGCGCTTGATTGACAGGCGTGCCGGGACATGGGACTCGAATCCGACATTCTTTCCGACCTGCGGCAGCTCCTCACCGAACATGGGGTGAGCGCACGATGGCAGGGGATCGACCTGTTGGTACTTGTCAGCCGCGTGAAGCGTGAACAGCAAATCGACATGGGCGGATTCGTGGATTCGCCTGAACTCAGCCTGCGGGTGCCCAAGGTGGCGT
>CAIQXC010000103.1 GCA_903875675.1 Akkermansiaceae bacterium | reverse complement strand
CCTTGCCCGGGACACTGTGAATCCGGCATTCGCCGCCGATTTTTCCGAGTCGCTCTCGCATATTTGAGAGTCCGTTGCCAGTGGCTGCCCTAGTGCGCTGGCCTTGATGGAAGCCGCAGCCGTTGTCATTGATGCTCACCTCGAACTGGCGGTGTTCGATGCGCATGGCGACATCGAGAGTGCTGGCCGACGCGTGTTGCAGCACATTGGCCAGTGCCTCCTTCACCGCCCCAAACACCGCCGCTCGAGTCTCCGCCGCCATCGCTATCGCCGGAATTGCCGGCAAGGGCGCAAACCGGCAATGCACCAGCGTGTCTGAGAAAAATTCTTCCACGTACTGATAGATCCGGTACGCCAACTGATCGAGAGTATCATTTTTCGGGTTGACCGCCCAGATGATATTTTCCAGATCGCCGGCCGCTTGGCGGACACCTCGGGTCATGGCTTGGGCACGCTGGCGTTCTATTGAACTGACACCGGAGGTGCCCATGAGCAATTCGCCCAGCATGGAGAGGCGAGCCAATTGGCTGCCGACCTCGTCATGCATGTCACGGGCGATCCGGGCACGTTCCTGGTCGAGGGCCATGAGGCGTTGGAGGTCGATGTTTTTGAAATACCGAGAGGTGGCGAAGGCCAGGCTGGCGACGACGATGGCGATGAGCAGCCAGAACCAATATTGGCGGGTGACCGGCAGGAGGACGTTGAGGTCGATCCGTTGCAGAGCCCCGTGCTGACGCTCGGCCAGGGTGATGCGCCAGACGAACTCGCCGGCCTGGCTGACGCCGGTGACCAGGCAACCGGTGGCGGCTTTGAGGTCGAGAGGAAGGCGGCTATAGACGAAGAGGTCGCCGCTGCGCGCACCGGCATCGGTCAGTTCGATTTGCCAGAGGCCGCGTTTGCTGGTGATAAGTTTGGTTTCGGCGGCGCCGCAGTAGATGTGGAGGTTGGAGCCGATGAGGACCGGGGCGTCTGGTTCGCGGTCCAGATCGGTGAGCCGGAGGTGCTGGGAGGCCGAAGGTGCCAGCGCCGGGGTACTCCACGATCCTTGTGTCACTCCGAGATAACGGTTGTCCCAGAACGACCAGACGGCATAGCGGTGCGTCGGATTCATGCTGGCTTTAGCAAAATCCAAGGTGACGGGCTTTTCGGTGGTGCCTGGATTCCACAACAAGGCCACTGTCGCGTCGCCCCAGGGACGCTGCACGTGCCCGATGAGCCTCGGCCACTCGTCGCTCACCCCCAAGTCGAGCACATCGGCATGTTCATGGGCCGGGGGGGTCATCGCCTCGACGTTGCGCCAGAACGGCTTGAAGCTCTCCCAATGCCATGGATCGGAGGTGATGGCGGCTCCACCGGACAAGCCAACCATGCTCATCCAGGTGCGCACCAGCGGCCAGCCACCCTCAATCTCACTCAGATTGGCTGGGTCAGTGCCCATGTAATAGTTGCAATTGTCCACCGCGAACCAGCGCTTGTGCAGTTGGTAGGAGCGCAGCACATCGGGCATGGCCTCACGCACCACCGGCCGTTTTGCCGCCAGTCCGGTGGTACTTGAATCCACCAAGCCAACCGCTGCCCGGTCCGGTTCGTAATCGGAGAAAAGCAGATATGTGCCCTCTCCAGCAGCCGCTCGCAGCTTGGCAAGCCCATCGCGCATCGCCTCAAAACTGGTTTTCTTCGGGTCACTCTCGGGCTTGGGCAAGGCCCCGTAAAATTCAATCCTCAGGTAGCTGAAACCATGGTGAACGGCTTGGTCGACGCGTCGGGCGAGTTCGTCCCAATCCTGAGGACTGAGCGCGATGTGCTTGTCGTCGGTTAAGGTGCGGACGAGCAGGCCGGGGCGTGCACCTGTCGCAGCGATGCGCTTGGCGTAGAATTCCAGATCTTCGGGAAACAGCTCGTTGGTTTTGCGCGTGCCGCCGGAATCCTCTCTGCCCACGTCAATTTGAATGACCTCCGGGTGAAGTTGCCCATGCGACTGCAACACCGCGTCGGTCACCTTCAGCACCTCCTTGCCGTTGACGGCGCCGACCAGATAATGCGAACTGCTCCAACCGGACAAGGCCCCGAAGGTGCTGCGTGCACCATGGGTTTTACCGACCCACTCCGCCCACCGCGCCAGCGCCTGCTGCGGGGGCTCAACCAATAAGAGTACCTGCTGGCTCCAGCGCGTCTCGCCTGAATCCACCTGCACCGGTCCCATCTGCGCGGTCATGCTCAGATCCACTGAGCCGTCGTCGCTGGGTGCGATGCGGGTGTCGATGTAGGCGATGGGCGTGCCGACGGGTCCGAAGAGAAAGCCGGTGCCATCTGGACGGTACAGGCTTCCAATTTCCCAGACGTGCAGGACCTTGCCGATGTCCGCCACCCGTTGGGTCGGGATCCGGCTCCTGGGATGAAGGCGGCTCACGAGCCAATCCGCCGGACTACCGCCGAGGCGGCCGGACAACGTGGCGGGCACCATCGTATAAATCTTCACCGGCCTCTGCCCAGTATTGCGGACCCCAACTTGCGCCAGCACCCCCGCCACCCCAGGCACCTGCCCGAGGCGAAATAACAAGTCCATATGCGCCTCCTCAAAGCGCATGCCCGTAGTGCTCACATCCGCTTGGCCATAGGGCGTTGCCTCGCTGAGATGTTGCACCGGACCGAGCACCACGCCTCCGTTTGATGTCAACTCGTGCTTCTCGTCACCCACCCGGACTTTGGCGGAAAATCCACCTTGGAACCCACTTAGCCCGGATGCCGAAAAACTAAACGAGCGCCCGTCGGCAGCAAGCGCCGCACGCAAGGCAACATTTGATACCGGTGCCGCAGCTGCCAGCCAGGCACTGGCCAACCACGCCAGCGCCACGCAGCCCGCCATGGATTTGCCGGTTGTCACCGGCGCAGATGTGTGCGATTGCCACGCCTATTGCAAGAAAATTGTCAGAGATGCGGGGGGGGGTGAAATGAAGGTGGGCCGCTGATTTGCACCAGCGGCCCAGCCATTTCCGGAGAAAAACCAATAACTCCGGAAAATCTTTAGCAGCGCATCCAACACCCCAATCATGTCGGCCTTCTGCGGCCCCTCCGAGAGCGAAACCCGGGAGGTGATTCAGGGGCCAGCAGCGCCGACTCACCAACAATAATAAAAAATTAGGGTTTGTCATGTGGCATGAAGTGGCCACACGCCGGAACGCCGACGGAGTTGGGCAAAACCCACCAGCAGGGGCCGCCAGGACCCGTGTGAAGGGGAAATTCCGGCCTTGGGCATGATACCGTGCAAAATGGGATCGTCTTCGCATGGCCTAACAGATCTTGCCAGCCTCTGGGCATCGGCCAGAGTCTCCCAGGCCCCGTGAACGGGATGGGTATGATGGCCTTCACCTCAAAAGCAATTTCTTTGCAGTATGGAAAACCGCAACCACGCACTCGACAGCATGAGAGCCACGATGATGCTCCTCGGCATCTATCTTCACGTCGTCGTTGGCTACTCCGGCGCTGGCCGCTGGCCCTACATCGACGCGCACCCGACACCCGTGCTCAACTTCACCTTGGGTGTGATCCACGGATTTCGGATGCCGGCCTTCTTCGTCATGGCGGGTTTCTTCGGTGCGCTGTTGTGGAACCGGCGAGGCCCGGCGTCGTTTGCCTCCAACCGCATTCGCCGCATCCTGCTGCCGTTCGCCCTCTTTTGGTCGCTGCTGTTCCCGTTGATGGCGGCAATTGTCATCAGTCTGGAGCAGGGAACGGACAAGATCGTCCCGGCCTTCGCCAGCGGTGCTCTCCTGTCGCGCCTGCACCCGTTGCACCTGTGGTTTCTCGAGTACCTGCTGTTGCTGTATCTGCTCGGCGGCGTCGTGGCGTGGTTGGCGCGATGGATACCGGTGTCCGTGATGACGATCATCCATTCGCTGTACCGCTGGGCGGTGCAGCGCCCATACGCTCCGGTATGGTTCGCGATGTTCTCCTGGCTGCCTCTGGCGCTGATGAGCGGCAATCTCAAGGACAGCGATGGATTCATGCCGGAATGGCGTATCCTTCTCGCCTATACCGTGCCGTTCGGTTTCGGCTGGATGCTCTATCATAGCCGCGACCTGCTGCCGCGCTTCGAAAGGAATATCGGGGTGTTTTTGCTGCTACAAGTCCCAGCTTTCTTCGTCTATGCCCTCGTCCCAGGCCGTTCCCACCCGTTCGTCAAAGCAGCGGGGAACGTCCTCATGTGCTGGTTTCTGATCTTCGCCTGCACGGGACTGTTCCTGCGCCACTGCAGCCGGCCGAGTCCGCGGTGGCGGTATATGTCCGACGCGTCGTACTGGCTCTACATCATGCACATGCCGGTGGTTGTGGGGTTACAGGTGGCGTTCCAGGCCGTGCCGCTTCCGGCCCTTGCCAAGGTGCCCATCGTCCTGGGGGTGGCGGTGGCGATTCTGGTGCTCAGTTACGACATGATGGTGCGCTCAACGTGGATCGGCGCACTGCTCAATGGTCGCCGGTACGCTCGAAGTTAGCCATTCAGCGGGAAATGAAAGTTGCCCTAGCTTTTGGGGACGATGATTTTTGAGCGCTTGCGACATCCCGAGCACGGGGGGATCTTCAGCCAATCGCCCGGCTGCGGATCGCCCGCTTGGTGTGCTCGACGGTTTCCGCCTCATTCTCATCCATGCCGGCGAGAATGCCCACCAGATCGTTGGCGATTTCCTTGCGCATCTTGGCGACCAGTCCAACCCCTTTGGCTGTGATGTGAACCATGATCTTGCGACGGTCCTCCGCAGCGTGCAATCGCTCGACATAAGCTAGATTCTCCAATCGGTCAACCAAGCCGGTGGCGGCAGCGGTCGAATGACCCATCTTCTTTGCAATGTCTGACATGGTCAGATAGTCTTCGCTGGAAAGATAGGCTAACAGAAAGAACTGAGGGAACGAAACGTTCCCCTTGTTGAGTTCTGCGGATAGGTTGAGAATGCAGCTCCGTTGGGTGAAAATAACGAAATCAGCAAGGCGGTCGGCGTCGGCTTTGACCGACGGACCCTGTGGGGATGGTTTCATGGCTGGTGGTTTGGTTCATGTCTTGGACATGCATGGCAGCCCGAGGGGGTTGTTTAAAGTACTGCGGGAATTCTGGCTGGTCATCCGGCAGATTTGAAAATAAACAAAACCTAAGGTACCAATGGGGACAGCCACAAGATATTCACCATTGGCTGATCTTGGAAAGTAAAAAATCAATTTTTCCCGATATTTTCCCAAAATGCTTTCATTTCATTGATTTTCAACGATTTCCACAGATCAGGGTTTTTGGATGGTTTGGGCAGGTGATGAATTTTTTGATATTTTGGGGGGTGTGTGGGTGATTTTTTAGAAACTGGAGGAGGCAGGAGCACGGCATCACCGACCTCGAAGGTGCCGGATTGGACGTCGGCGGCGGCGAATTGGCCGAGGACTTCGCCGGTGGCGAGGAGGTTGGCGGTGCGGGCATCTGGGCCGCGGGAGATGAGGATGTCACCGGTGGTGACGTTCCACTTGCCATAGCTTTGGATGAGCACGAAGCGGTGGTCGGCGGGGATGGAGGCGATGCGGCCGACGAGGGTGGGGGCGCTGGGAGCTTGGGGAATGGGTGATTTTTTCTTCAACCCCAGCCAGGAACAAGAAGTCAGGGCGAGGCAAGCGAGGCCAAGTAGGGCGGAGGACTTCATCGGAAGGTGCATGGCTCAGGGGGCTAGGCGGTCGATGTGCCAGGCGTCGTGATGGCGCTGGTAGAGGAAGCGGTCGTGCAAGCGGGCGGGGCCGCCCTGCCAGAATTCGACGGATTCGGGCACGATGCGGTAGCCGCCCCAGAACGAGGGGAGGGGGACGTCGCCGTGGCGGAATTTTTCGCGGATTTCGGCGAGTTTTTGCAACAGGAATTTGCGTGAGGTGATCACTTCGCTTTGGTTAGACACCCAAGCGCCGATTTGGGAATCGCGGGGGCGGGACGAGAAATACTTGAGTGATTCGGCGGTGGAGATGGATTCGGCGCGG
>CAIQXC010000102.1 GCA_903875675.1 Akkermansiaceae bacterium | reverse complement strand
TGGAGAGATAGTCGTCGTGCAGCCCGTGCTCCATCTGGCAGCGGCTGAAACGACTGGCTTTCAGCCGCCCCAAACCCTGGCCGCCATAACCGATCCACAAACTACCATCCGGCGTGCCTAACAGACATCGGATCGTGCCCGCTCCCACGAAGGTGCTCCCGGTTTCATCGGTCAGCTTGTTCGCGCGCACCCGCAGCAACAAACCCTTGGCGGTCGCCGCCCAGCAGTCGCCGGCAGCGTCAAGGGTGATGGCCACCACCCGCCCGCTGCCGAGGGGCAGGTGGAAGGTTTGAAGCTGCCCGGCACGCCGGCACTGCAAGACCTGCCGCGGTCCATCGGGCCCTATGGGGCCAATCCAAACTTCGCCGGATGCGGTTGCCAACAGTGCGCCAACCTGGTTGCCGGCCGTGCCGTTAGAATTAACTCCCAAGCCGTTATCCGCGTATAGGCTGTCGGTAACCGTCCCGTTTTGCCAATGGTGAAGGCCATCGTATTGAGTGCCGATCCAAACGCCGCCTTGGGGATCAGCGGCCACGCATTGGGAGAGGGGAATGGACCATCCGTCTTTGGCAGACAAGGGTGTCCAGCCCTGGCCCGCATTTCGCAAGACTTCACCGTTCGGCCAGAGGACCGCCCACATCAACCCGGCGGTATCCCGACAGATGGAGTCCACCGGCGTGAACGGGGTAGTGGGACTGATCGTCAACAAATCCACGACTCCGGGCCTCAATTGGCTCAAGCCGCCACCGCGTGTGCCGACCCATAAATTACCCTCGCGGTCCTCCGCAAGGAAATAGATGGTTTGCTGGGACATGGTCCCTGCGGCCACTCCAGCTTGGTCGAAGCGGAACAGGCCCGCCTCCCTCGTTCCGAGCAACAGGAAACCGTCACGGTCTTCGTGAAATGCCGTCGGGGTTACCAAGGGCGTGTCGGCCGGCAACGTGCCCAGCTTGACCGGGGCTCCGCCCTCGTTGAACCTCCAGACTTGCCCGTCCTTGTAACTCCAGATCCCTCCTGCACGGCAACCGGTGATGATCCGGGCCGGCAACTCCCGCAGTGGGCGGAATTTCCCTTCCCGATAGACTCCCACCCAATCCCCCCGGGAAAACCACAGTAGCCCCATCCCATCTACCACCAATCGGCAGACCCCTCCCGCAGGCAAACCGTCCGCCTCGGCGAACGAACGCACCCGCCCCTCATGAATGCGCAAGACCCCGCCGTCGGCGTAGGACACCCAGACGGCGCCTTCGGCGTCTTCCACCATGAACCGGTCTCCAACGTCCCCCTCCGCGTGTTCCGCGCCGACCACCGTCGTCGTCCGCCCCTGGTCCACGCACACCACCACCCCTTGATCCTTCGCAACCCACAATCGCCCGCGCCGGTCGGCTAACACGGCCTTACACGCGCCCGCCTGAACTCCATCAGCCGTCACCGTCCATGGTCGGAACCGCACGCCGTCGAAACGCACCAAACCCGTCTTGGTGGCCACCCATAGAAAGCCGTCGGGCGCTTGGGTGATCCCTATCACCGTATTATCCGGCAATCCCACGTCGGACTGCCAGTTGCGAATGAACCACGACGCTCGCGCCGAAGCAAGCGGTGCGAGCACAGCCAACACCACCACCAGGCGGGCGAACCAACGCCAAGGGAGGTGAAAATTCGTGGTCTTGTATTCCTGGTGCTTCACTGGGTTTTCAATATCCCTTTTCCCTTGATGAATTTGGGCGTGGTCACCGCGCTATACGAACCCGCCGGCTGGAGTTTCTCATCAAGGTAAAGTTTGCCGATGCGCATCTCGCCGGTGAAGTTCAGATCCAGCGTGGCACCGTCAGCAAGGTGGACTTCCGTCTGGTCACCCAGGCCCTTCACATTCGTGAACCACAGCGTGCCCAGCTTCACCGTCGTCGGGCCGGTATAGGTGTTCAGAACTCAGCATTCGACCTCGCTTTCGACAACGGAGCGAGCAAGTCGAATTCCC
>CAIQXC010000101.1 GCA_903875675.1 Akkermansiaceae bacterium | reverse complement strand
AGAGGTGCCCCCAGCCCGAGCCACTCATGCGGGAGATAGCCACGTAGGCCATTTTCGCGCCAGCCGCTATGGCTGACACTCCCTCCTGGCTTGAGGTGCCATTGTTATTGAAGCGCTCGGCCACCGGGGCGTACCGATAGGCCACCAGCTCACCGCGTCCGTCGGGCTGGTCCTTGTCAGGGGCTTCGATGACCAACTCGCCGTGCCACAAATCCCCCTCGGTGCCAAACAGCAGTGAACCATCGCGCAGGAACTCCGCGCAATCCACCGGGGCGGTCAAGTGCCGCAGCCAAACCCCTGCCAAGGGAGAGTGCCGGTTGGACATGCCGAACAGGCAGGGTTGGCCGTAGGGTTGGCCGGCTTTGGCAAATGTTCCAAACACCAGCAACGCACCATTTTTCGGGCTGCAGGCAATCCCGTCGAAAGTGACCCGCTTGGGTGCCAGTTTGACGAATTCGGCCGTCTTATCGCCCGGTTTCCAATGCCAGATCCGGTGTTCCGTGACTAGAAAGAAGCCACCTTTGTCGGAGCGGGAGATCCCGTAAAAGCACCCCTGCCTGCCGCCGAGGTCGATGTGAACCTGGGTGAGAGTGCCCTCTTCCTCACAGATGCGATCCAGCGTGTTTTCCTTTACACTGATGGCATAGACGGCGGACCCATCGGCGCAAAACGCGGCGGCGGCGGCGCTGGCGACGGGCACCCAAGCCGCCTGCACAGCGGCAACCAGCAGCCCAACCCACACGCAATGAACTTTCGTTAGAACCCTCTTCACCTTCCCGCATACGCCCCGCTTGCGGCGAATACTGCATTGACGATCCAGAATTTCGCCGCCCAAAAAAATTTCCGCTTGAGGTTGGGCACTAGAGCAGGCAGCTTGCCGGGGCAAATCCCATGGTCAGCACCACCACCACCTTAGAGGCCGCCTACGATTCGAAGATCGAAAGCAACGTGATCGTCACCCGCGTCGATGCCGCGATGAACTGGGTGCGCAAAAACTCACTGTGGCCGATGCCCATGGGCTTGGCCTGCTGCGCCATCGAGCTGATGGCCACGGCATCGGCGCGTTTCGATATTTCGCGCTTTGGGATGGAAGTGATGCGATTTTCGCCGCGGCAGGCGGACGTGCTGGTGGTGTCCGGGACGGTCACCTACAAGATGGCGCTGGCGGTGAAGCGGATTTGGGACCAGATGCCCGAACCAAAATGGTGCGTGGCGATGGGTGCCTGCGCGTCGAGCGGGGGGATGTATCGCAGTTACGCGGTGCTGCAGGGAATCGACCAATTGATACCGGTGGACGTGTATATTTCCGGCTGTCCGCCAAGGCCCGAGGCATTGATCGCCGGCCTGATGCGCTTGCAAGAAAAAGTGGATACCGAGCACGCACTCTTCGACCAGAAGCGCAGCATGTTCGCCCGATCCATGTAAAGAAGAGCTCACCCCGAACCAAGAAATACCCCGATGGCCGCCGCTGATGATGTGAAATGGATCCGAGAAACCTTTGCCGAAAAGGTGCTCGAGACGGTGGAATTTCGCGGCGAACAATCACTGCGGGTGGCCCCGGACGCTCTGCATCCGGTGCTGGAAAAATGCCGCGATGAACTTGGTTTTGCCATGTTGTTGGATATTTCCGCTGTCGATCATCTGGGCGAGACCCCCCGCTTTGACGTGGTTTACGAATTGGCCACTCTCGATGATTCTAAGCACCTGCGGGTGAAGGTCAAGGTGGCCGAGGATGAGCCGCTCGCCAGTGCTGTGGATTTGTGGGGCGCTGCGGATTGGCACGAGCGGGAAGTGTGGGATTTGATGGGAATTGGCTTTGTCGGCCACCCGAATTTGAAGCGGATTCTGATGTGGGAAGGCTATCCATATTTCCCGCTGCGCAAGGATTTTCCGTTGGCAGGTCGGCCCACTGAGATGCCAGACGTCGCTTTCACTGGCGTGGCCCCGATGGAAGGTGGCCCGTTTGTCGCCAACACCGGTGCCCCCAACGCCGTGCTGCGCGAACCACGCTCACACGCTTCAGACTGAGATTCTGACGCCCGCAATCCCCTTCCCCCACCCACCCCTCCTCAATGCATTGGCTGGGTGTGCATTTTCCTGAACTGGCCCACAAATGTCGCTGCCTCGCACGGGCCCGCTGGCCGTGGGTGATCGCTGCGCTGATTCTCCTCATTCATGGAATGGTCGTCTGGGCCGGCGGTCCCCAACACATTCCGCAATGGTATCTTGCGCTGGGCTTGCGGCGGCACTCGCTCTGGGATGGTGCCTTCTGGCAGATCTTCACGTATGCGTGGCTGCATGGCACTTGGCCTCACGTCATCACCAATGCGCTGTGTGTGGTTGTGCTGGGTGCCCGCGTGGAGCAAATTTTGGGCAGTCGTGGCTTTCTCAATACCCTTGCTGCAGGAATCCTCGGCGGGGCATTGGGCCACTTGCTGCTCGCAGATGGCAGCTCCAACGCTTTTCCTTTGATTGGCATATCAGGTGCCTGCTTGGCGGCTCTACTGGTCATCACCACCCTCTCCCCGCAATCTCGGATGTTCCCCCTCCCCGTTTCAGGCCGCAACCTCGGCCTCGGCATGGTCGCCGCCGCCTTGATCCTGGCCCTCGCCGATCCCAAACTCAACCTGCCGGGCTTCGCCACTCTCGGTCGAGCACTCGTCACCCACGGATTGGAAAGCTGGTTTGCCGTCGGCCATGCCTGCCATGTGGGCGGCGCCATGGCAGGATTCTTCTATGCCAGATGGATCTTGCGTCCCGGCCCGTCGCTCAGCCGCCTGCGTCAAGACCGTCAACGCCGGGAGGCCCGGCAACGGTCTGGTTGACGCAGACGCTCACAACGACCTGAGGATCCTAGCGTCCCCCGCCCTCTTTATCGCCCCGGCCCTTCTCGCCCCGCCCATCACTGCGGCCTTTGGTGGGTGCTGCCGCCGGTGCTTGACGCTGAGGCGCCGCTGACGGAGCCTGACGCTGAGGCACCGCCCCTCCCGATGGCACCCGCGCCCCACCTGGGTTGCCGGAGCGCCCGCGCTGCGGGTCGGCCACCTGACCGGCACCGCCTTGCGTTGCCGGTCGGCTCGACGGGTTGTAATTGGTCGGCTGGCTGGCTGGGCGGCGTGAAGCGGGATTTGCGCTGGGGTTACCAGAAGTATTGGATCTGCGGGGCTGTGGATAGGCAACTGGCGGTTGGGCTTGGTTGCGGTTGCCGGAATATGGAGGCGGGGTGTTGCGCTGATAAGACGCTGGCTTGGGCTGGCCCTGGTGGCTGGGCACCTGTTGCCGGACCTGATGAGCCCAAGCATAGCTGGAACTCCGATAAGCGGACTCCCGGTTGTGGTAGTTGGACAACGTGATGTTCATCACACGACTGGGCGGCGGGCAATACGAGCGGCTGTACCCGTGGGGATGAGGCACGCCTAGGACGATCATCGGGCGGTAACCTACCGGATAGTAGCCATACAGGTAGGGATCGTAATAGCAATGCCGGTGGTAATCGTAGTAACTATAGCAGTACGGGTCGTATCCCCAGCGAGGATCCCCCGTGCTAACAAATAGCGATGTGGAAAACCCACTGCCACCGTAGCCGTAGCCCTCTCCATAACCGTATCCTCCTTCTTGAACTCCATCATAACTGGCACTGTAGGCTCCCCCTGCCATGTAGTTTGGATCGTAGGCACAAGATCCCAGGGCGAGGGCAATCACAGTACCTATCGCGGCACTGCTCCAACAACGAAGATGTTTCTGCATGCCCGTGTGACGCTACCAGAGGTACCCCCTATTCAAAAAATAAAAAAAGATTTTTCGCAGGAATACTGTCCCCGAGTTGACAGCAGGGGGCGCTTTCGAGTTTCCTTCTGCGGCTACTCGCCCATTCTCATGCACGCGCCCATTCTCGTCACTGGTGGAGCTGGATACATCGGCTCTCACACCGTTCGCCTTTTGGCTTCTCAAGGCAGGCGGGTTGTCGTGCTCGACAACCTCGTGTACGGCCACCCCGAGGCGATCATCGATCCAGGCGTGGAACTGGTCATCGGCGAAGTGGGCGACAGCGAACTGGTGCGGGCGCTGTTTGCCAAGCACCGGTTTGGCGCGGTTTTGCACTTTGCTGCCTACGCCTACGTTGGAGAATCCGTCACCCATCCGCTCAAGTACTTCCAAAACAACACCGCCGAGCCGATCAAACTGCTGCAAGTCATGGAGGAGTTCGGCTGCCAAGTGTTTGTGTTTTCGTCCACTTGCGCCACCTATGGAGTGCCCGACACCCTGCCCATCACCGAGGCCAATTCCCAACACCCCATCAATCCCTACGGCCGCAGCAAACTCATGGTCGAGTGGATCCTCGCGGATTGTGGCCGCGCCTGGGGCCTGCGCAGCGCTTGTCTGCGCTATTTCAACGCCAGCGGTTGCTCGCCAGACGCCAAAATCGGTGAGGATCACGATCCTGAAACCCACCTCATCCCACGCGTACTGATGGCCGCTGCCGGGGAAATTGAATCCCTCGAGGTTTTCGGTAACGATTATCCAACGCCCGACGGCACCTGCATCCGCGACTACATCCACGTCGAGGATTTGGCCGACGCCCATGCCCGCGCCCTCGACCATCTGAGTGGTGGCGGTGCCTCGATCCAATGCAATCTGGGTACAGGCGTCGGCGTTTCAGTCAACGAAATCATTGCCGCTGCCGAGGATATCACCGGTCGAACCGTCCCGGTCGTTTACGGCCCCCGCCGCCCCGGCGACCCACCGCTGCTCGTTGCCGACCCCAGCCTGGCCAAGCGCCTGCTCGGCTGGGAAGCCACTCGCAAGGATATCCGTGAGATGCTTCGCCCGGCTTGGCTGTGGATCAACGGCCCCAATCAGGGGCGCTACCCAAGAAAAAAATCATCGTAATCGCGATGTATTGACGTTACCCATTGCCTTTTCTCAGAAATCTACCATAATTTGCCCAAACCCGCCGTCTAAGTCATGCACTCCATGCCACCCACCCATCGCCCATCGCTCCGTCGTTCCGGCTTCTCCCTGGTGGAGTTGCTGACGGTCATCGCCATCATTTCCGTCCTCATGACCGTTGCCACCGTTGGTATCGGCGGGTTACTCGCCGGTAAAGGCGTCACCACCGCCGTGTCCACCACCGAAGCGGTGTTTGCTGAAGCCCGCACCCTCGCCATGGGTAAACTCACCAATGCTGCGGTCCTCGTAAGCGTCCAGGACCCGAGTAACATGGATACCTACCTGCGCCGCTTGGTGGTCGCCTACAAGGAGGTCGATCCGCTCACGAACGTGCAAAGCCAGGAATGGACGCTTGCAAGTCGCGGCGTCACCCTCCCCGACAAGGTCTATTTCAGCCAATCCCTCAGCAGCAAGGACCACAAAAACGGCGGCGGAGGCCTGGCCAAAGTATCCCTCGGCGGCACCAATGTGAAACGCGATTACCAAGGTGACTACCTCATCTATGAATTCAATGCCGAGGGCATCTGCACCACTCCCGGTGCCAGCTTTGTCATCGGCACAGGCACCCGCGTCGTTGGCAGCAACGAGACCCGCCCTCGCGTGATTCGTTCCGCCAAGCGCGACTTCGGT
>CAIQXC010000100.1 GCA_903875675.1 Akkermansiaceae bacterium | reverse complement strand
CTCAAGGAGAGTGGGCATCTTGCCCACATTTGCCCATGAGATGAGCAAGAGAAGGCCGCTAGACGGCTGGATTTGCTCCGCACATGGGCGAATGGCGGCGAGGACGCCACCACTCCTTGAAGGGCCCTCAAGGAGAGTGGGCATCTTGCCCACATTTGCCCATGAGATGTGCAAGAGAAGGCCGCTAGACGGCTGGATTTGCTCCGCACATGGGCGAATGGCGGCGAGGACGCCACCACTCCTTTGAAGGGCACTCAAGGAGAGTGGGCATCTTGCGTGTGATGGAAGCCTATCCTCCGACTGAGTCAACGGTCTTGCACAGAGCGCCCCCACGATACTCTCAATCAATGGGTCCTATCTAGCGGGGCGTGCCTCAGACCATGCAAAATTCGAAGAGGACTTCGGCGTGAGTCAGCCGAACGATTGGTGATTGGTGATTGGTGATTTTTGAAGTGAGCTTGAAAGTGCGCCCTGCCCCAATCAAGCGCACATCAACCATCGGAGTTCAACAATCGTCAATCGGTAATCGTTCGAATTACCGCCGCCGTCAAGGCAGCCCTTCTCCATCGAGACCGACCCGGAGCGCGAGGTCAGCAGCCATTGACCGCTTCCGGCGGAAAAATGGCCGTTGTCAAGATTCGGGACTTCACGGGTGCGGCAATCCATGAATAATGCGACCGTGCCGCTACCCAAACCCTTTGAATCCCTCTGCAATTCCCGTGTGGTTCCAACGGGCGACGCGCTGGCGGATTTGCTTGTGAGCCAGGCATTATCCGCAGCCTCGACGTCGGCTGGCATGAGCAGTGGCGTCGCTCTAGCCTGCGCATTTGATCTGTTGGTCGCAGCGAGGTTTCATAACGCGATCAAACCTGAAAACTGGCTGTGGTGTCCCGAATGTGAAAGGGATTTTCATCCGGTTCTAAATGCCTGTCCTGGATGCAGCCTGTCCAATCGCTTCATACACTTTAGCGGCAATAAACCCGGCTCGGGGATTATTGGCCCGGTCACCTCGGCATCGCTTCAGGACTTGCTCGCGTCACTGTTTCGCTCGCGAGGGGAATCCCATAAAGAAGTTTACGTCTGTCGCGAACCGGCCGATCTCGCAATTCTCGACACGGCGGCGCATGCGGCATTTTTCTGTGAGGTGAAAGCCGCCCCGCTTTTTACGGCACCGTGCTCGGTCGCTCATGCGACAGAAACTTTCGCCGTGAATGCCACACTCCCACTCAATCATAGGCAAGGCACGATGCGCCGTTTTCATCAACTGGCGGTTTCGCTTTTAATCCCGACCGCGGAAGGGGCCTATTACCTGCCGATCAGCGGCACTTCTCCCGGTGAACGCCAGTGGGCCGAACTGGGACTTGCGGCCACCCTGAGAAATGATCCGACGATTTTTCCGAAAGTTGCAAAGGCGTGGAGCTGCCTGTGGAATCTCTACAAAACAAAAAACACGGCGGATCCGCGGATTTGGTTCACGGGCGGTTGCGGCAGACCGAGAAATCCCGGCGAGGGCTGGCCAACCGATGCAGCAGGCAAACCCTTGGGGGCGATATCGGATGGCAAGACCAGCGTTGGCATGGATCGAACGGATGACATCAAGAAAAGCACTTTCCAGGTTTTGAAACTCGGCGTGGAGCATCGCGGCCACTTGGAATCCAGTAGTTGGAAAATCGGCATCGGACTTTTGGGCAATCTTCCCGCAGCACGACACTACGCGGATTACCTGGCAGGTTACGAGGAAATCGCCTGGTCGAGAACACCAGCCAACGATGCACCCCGCCAATGGGCAAATTTATTCGACGCCGTGGCTTCGTTTACCGAGAGTCGATTTCGGGCACCATTTCTTTCTGGACTTCTCATTTTTTGAATTTATTGTTCCTAAGAACACTATGAACGCACACATTCCACGCAAGGTCGGGGCCGATGTCCAGCGACGAATCAACGCGCTGGGGGTCGGTGAAAAAATGCAGGATCTTCCCGAGGAACTTTGGCACCCGAGCTTTCGCTTCTACGTCAAGGAAGATCCAAACCGCAAAGGCGGCCCCAATTTGCGCTTGATCCGTCTCGACCCAGCCAAGCCATCCCTGACGGTGACCGGATACATCTTCAACAAATTCGTGCATCCCCGCGAAGATCGTTACATCACCCCCCGTGAGGCTGCCCGGCTTCAAGGCTTCCCGGACAGTTGGATTTTTCAAGGCACCCTCACCAGCGTCCAACGCCAAGTCGGCAATGCGGTGCCGATCCCTCTGGCCCAGGCCGTGGCGCAGGAGATGCTAAGGCATGGGCGTGCCAACAAACTCTTCGCTTCCAAACGGCCGCAGGTGTTGAGCCTGTTTTCCGGGGCTGGTGGTTTGGACCTCGGTTTCCAGCAAGCATCCGCAGGGCGTTTGAGCTGGGATTTGCGGGACGCCGTGGAATTTGACCATGACAGTTGCGCGACACTGAGGAGGAATGGTCACGAGAACCTTAAAGTTCATCAGCGCGACATCAGGCATTTCAAGGTGACTGAGTTGGAAGCCATGCCGGACGCCATTATCGGAGGGCCTCCATGCCAAGCCTTCAGTCAGGCAGGCCATCAGCGAGGCACAGCGGACGATCGTGGCCAAATGGTCTATGAGTATATCCGCTGCATCGATGAGGCTCGCCCGAAATGTTTTCTGCTGGAAAATGTCTCCAATCTGAAATCCATTGATGGCGGGCAGTTGCTGGCCCGAATCATTTCGCAACTCCGTAGCCTGGGCTATATGGTTTCCCATTCAGTTCTGAACGCCGCCGAGTATGGGGCACCGCAACTCAGGAAACGACTTTTCATCGTGGGTTTCCGCACGGATTTATGTAACACACCGTTTGTTTTCCCGGTGCCGACGCACAGTTTGGAGTCGGCGTTTGGGACTTTGCCTTATGCGACAGTCGGCGATGCTTTCATGCAATTGCCAAACGCCAACCCTGTTGAAAAAAAACCGGATGTTACGGCCCTTGCCTGAGGACCGATTTTTCGGGGATGCATGGAGGCAAATTGGTCCTTGATACGCCTGCGGAAAGGAGGCAATTTTTCTTCGTCATGCGTTACTTCATTTCATTTCTCATAGCCCCGCTTGCATTTGCCCACCCCGATCCCGGCACCAAGCCGGGCAATGATCCGCAGACGGCTGTGCGGACTGGCAATGGGGCATGGTCCTACGAGGCGGTGCCTCATTGGGGCGAGTTGCCGGATGGCAAAATCATCGGCCCGACACACGGTGGGGTGGTCGTGGATGACTCGACCGGGCTGATTTATGTATCTACCGACTCCGCGCTTTCGGTGATTGTGTACCAGCCCGATGGCAAATTCATTCGGACGATCGCTCCGGAATGTCGTGGATTCCACGCCTTGGCGATCCGTCAGGAAGATGGCAAGGCCGCGATTTACGGGGCCCAACTGAATGGCAATACGCCGCCGTTGCGCGTTTGCAAAATCGATACCGACGGAAAATTGCTTCTCGAGATTCCGAATGCGAGCACTGGCGAAGTGCCCGGTGGTTGGGGAGGTGTCACCGGAGTGGCAGTTGCCCCGGACGGTTCGATTTTCGTTTCGATGGGCTATGGTTCAAACATCATTCACAAATTTGACGCGAAGGGAAAAATCATAAAATCCTTTGGCAGCAAGGGCGAGGATGAGAAGCAATTCAACACTCCGCACGGATTGGCCATTGATACCCGATTTGGGGAACCCCGTTTGCTGGTGGCGGATCGGGAAAAGCGTCGGCTCGTGCACTTCGATCTTG
Organism: Akkermansiaceae bacterium; assembly: GCA_903875675.1. Classification (GTDB taxonomy): domain Bacteria; phylum Verrucomicrobiota; class Verrucomicrobiia; order Verrucomicrobiales; family Akkermansiaceae; genus Luteolibacter. The sequence continues at coordinate 7,919 of CAIQXC010000100.1, read as the reverse complement.
AAGGGAAATGGATTGGGGTTCACGCCAGCAATCTGCGCCGTCCTTGTTCCGTCAGCCTTTTTGGCGACGTTCTGGCTGTTGCCGAACTTGAATCCCGGGTCACGATTATCGATAAGACCGGCACGCCGATCTCGTTCCTCGGTGACAATCCGAATCAGGCTCAATGGGCGAATTTCGGGGTTCCGCCTCAAGACCAACGGTTGGGGATCTTCACCGCTCCGCACGGACTTAGCTTCGACAAAGCGGGAAATCTCTATGTCCAGGATTGGAACCAAACCGGCCGCGTCACCAAGTTGAGCAAGCTGTAAGACACCTGATCCTGGTTCAGCGGGTGTCGGGAAAATTCAGCAGCCAGAATCCTGCGAGAATGGGCTAACCGATGATGTGGTGCTTGCCAGCGGTGCGGCCGTCGCTACGATGAAGGCATGACTCGCACATGGATTCGCAGATGGGTTTGGATGGTTTGGATGGCCTGGCCGGTTCCCGCGTGGGCGGCGGATTACGTGGTGATTGTGAGCCAGGCGACGTCGGCCGATGCACCGTGGCGGGCGGTGGCCGATGGTCTGGCTAAAAAACATGGCGGCGAGGTGATGGAGTGCAAGCAATCGCCGCTGGAATTGCGGGAGCGGCTCGCCGGTGAGCACGCTCCTCGCTGGCTCGCTTGGGTGGCCCGGCCGCAAGAGCTCGGCGCTGGCCCGGTGGCAGTGATGCATCGATTATCCCGTGCGCTGGATGGCGACCCGTACACCGATTGCCGCTGGGGCATCGTGACCGGCGGCAGCGCCGAGGTGGCTGCGCGGGTGGTGGCGGAGGAGAAACCCTTGGTGGTTCGCGAGGTCGGCGGCGGCACGTCCTTCGCCAGCGAATGCGTCACCAGCGGCCGCTGGTTTTCCGAATTCAAAGCCGCCGAAGTCTGGGTCAAGCCTGCCGGCGGCAAGGCCAGTTTGGTGGTCGGCGAGGCCGACTCCGTGCCCGCCATCGTGCACTACCTCAACGAAGGAAAGCCCGATTGTTTCATCACCTCCGGCCACGCCAGCGAACACGATTGGCAACCCGGCTACGGCTTCCGCGACGGCACCTTCGCCGCCAAACATGGCACCCTAACCGGCATGGCGCTTGACGGCTCCACGCACCCGGTCCACTCGCCAAATCCAAAGATTTTTCTAGCGGTGGGCAATTGTCGTGCCGGGAACATTCCGGCCAGCGACGATTGCATGATGCTTGCCTGGATCGGTTCGGCCGGCGTCCGTCAATCGATCGGCTACACCGTCAATACTTGGTTTGGATATGCCGGCTGGGGCGTGCTGGATTACTTCCTCGAACAACCCGGCCGCTTCACGCTGGCCGAAGCATGGTTGGCCAACGACCACGCGCTCGTTTGGCAACTCGGGCAGTTGGACAAGTCGTTGCTGACTAAAAACGTCGAACCTGGCACAACCGTCGGCAACGGCACCGCCGCCGGACTGCTGCATGACCGCGATGTGACCGCGTTTTACGGCGACCCGAAATGGGAGGCGCGGATGGCTCCGGGGCCGCTGCGCTGGAGTGAGACTCTAACTGAAAATCCAGCAGGCGAGTTCACCTGGAAAATCATCCCGCAAGCCGGGCGCGAGACATTTGCCACGGTTGACGGCAATGGATCGACCCGCGGTGGCCGCCCCCTCATTGTCTTCCTGCCGCGTCGCCTGGCCGCGCCAGTATTGCTGGAAGGGGCGAGCTGGAAGCCACTCTTGGCGGATGATTTCGTGCTGCTGCCCAACCCCGGCACGGCCACCGATCCGCCTCCTGAGATTGTAATCCGGTTTCGGGCCGCTTCACCTGCCCCACCCTCACACAGCGCCGCGAGTCCAAATGTGGAGTGATTAATCTTGATTTCCGCCGGGGGCTGCTTAAACTCCACTCATGGAAAGCATTCACGGGCACGACGTCATCGAGATGATTCAACAAGCAGACCACGGGTTTTCCCGGGTGGAACTGGTAAGTGCCATCGAAACCAAATTCGGGACTGATACGCGGTTTCACACGTGTTCGGCCGAAAATCTGACTGCCGAGGGCTTGGTCGAGTTTCTGGCGGCCCGGGGCAAGTTTGTCGGAAACGACAACGCCTTGGCCATCGATCCGTCCAAGCTCTGTCAGCACTAACTTCTTTCCGCCAGCCGCGCCCGGATGCGGCCCAGCAGCCGCTCCAAGCGCGGCATCGCCACCCCGGCCTGTTGCCCCCGCCGCAACGGCTCTTCCCAAATCGGCCCCACTTCCACCTCCTGCCCATCGAGAAAGTCGATCAGGCTCGATGGCCGGTACGGGCCCATCGGCAGCGTGCGCCTGATGTTGGATTCTATCAAATCATCGGCCAGCGGAAGACCCAGCGCCCGCGCCGCGGCGATCACTTCAGCCATCAGCGCGCGGACCTCGGCCTGTGTGTCGGCTGAGGCTAGCAGAACGTCTGTGGTCACCCCGCCTTCGGCCACTGCCAGTCCGTTGAATGGCACGTTCCACACCAGCTTTTCCCACTGCGAAAGCGCCAAATTGGCCACGGATTCCGAGGGGATTCCAGCCGCCTTGAAGCGCCGCGCCAACACCGCCGAACGGCCCCGCCCATCCACCTGCCACTCGCCTAACGAAACCCGGCCGCCGGCGCTGTGCCTCACCTGACCCGGGGCCAGCCGGTTGATGCACACAAAGCACAAGCCACCTAACACCCGGTTCGGGCCGACGATAGCGGCCAACTCCTCACAATTGCCCAGGCCGTTTTGCAGCGTGAGCACCTGAGTTTCGGCATGCAGCAGTGGCGGCAGCACGTTGGCCAGTTCGGCGTTGGCGGTGGTCTTCCAAGCCACGATGACCAGATCGACCGGGCCGATGTCCCGGGTGCTGCGCCAGCCGGCCACCCGCGGCAAATGGAAATCCCCGTGCACACTTTCCACTCGCAGGCCGTTGCGCCCGATCGCCTCGAAATCCCGACGCAACAAGAATCGTATATCTTCTCCGGCCTGTGCCAGCCGCCCTCCGTAATACAAGCCGAGCGCCCCGGCGCCGACCAAGGCCACAGTGTTGAAATCCCAGCTCACTCGTCTTTGAAGGCTTCGGCCCGCCGCCCATCAATGCAGCGCGTCAGCCATTGAATGAGTTTTTCCGCTTCGGCCGACTCGTTGCGCATGGTTGTTAGAGCGGCCCAGTCGAGATGGGGGCGCGAGGTGGGCGCGGCGAGCCGGTTGATGTCGAGCTTGGCCATGATGGCATCGCTCTCAACCGGATGGGCGTTGAGAATATTCTCCGGCCTCGGCAGTTCATCCAACATCTCTGGAGTTAGCCCGAACGATGTTACTCCAACTCCGAAAGCCGCGCTGAGGCGCCGCAAACTATCTGCGAGAGCCTCATCTTGGATGGGAGCCGCATACACGAGTTCACCGCCCTGGGACCACATTGACACCGACAGGGTTTGGAAAAAATCCTCGCGATACGTTTGCAGCGATGGCTGAATGCGCAGTCGCGCCGCGTGCAAACGAAACGGCGCTATGCCCAAGCGCTGCTTGAGCGCGAGCATCGTTTCATCCAGCGTCATCTCCTCGTCCGGCGAACCGCCCGTCTCCCAGTCCACCAGCACCAACTCCGGGTATTTCCACAGATTGCCTAACGGCGAATCCTTGGCAAACGCATGCCGGAACACAAACGGAAATCTCCCGTTGATCTCAAAGTAGCGCGTCACCACCGCCCGGAACTTGCGGTTGCGCAACATGACCGTGTCCATCTCCGCCGGATCGCTTGATAGATCGTCGAGGCGCCCTTGGATGAGCGACAGCAATTCCTGTGCCCCCGAGAGTGCCGGCAACGGCGCGCTCCGCCGATAGTAGCCCTGCCCCTTCTCCACCTTGGCGATGGGTGAGCCGGGATCGCACGACATGATGGAAAAATGATATCGCAGCGAGGCATCCGAATAGTTGCCGGTGAGTTGCAGCCGCGTCACTCGTATCAGCTCGGTCCCCTTGATGGCCTCAACAGGATTGCTAGGCAACAGGGTCGGCAAAATATCCGTTAGTTGTTTGCGAAGACTCATGGGGATTCATAACGACGTCACCGCCGCTGCGCAGCATCCAAAGTCGCATTGGCTCATGCATCAAGCTCCAAAATGCCGCATTTAAAAAAATTTCCGCACCGTTGGGTTCTAAATTTTTCAATATTGCAATCTGAGGGCTTGTCCGGAGTGCGGTGGTCCGCCATCGTCGTGCCGATGAAAATGAAATTCGCCGCGCTCGCCATTGCCTTGGTTTCCAACATAGCTGTGCATGCTGAGGCACCGAATGCGCGGGCCATTCTTGAGGGTGCGAGAATGGCTGCGAGCCTCACGCAGCTCGACGAGGGGCTCAGTGGCAATTTGAAAAAAGATGGCAAGGCGGTGCCGGTGACGCTTTTCCTGAAAGGCAAGGATATTCAGTTTCAGATTGATGAGAACAAGACAGCTCCGCAAATTTTTCATTTACGGCTCAATGACAATTCATTTGATTTATTTGAGATCATTGGCGGCAAGACGGTTCGTTTTCCGGATGCCAAGCTGGTTCGATCCATCGCCGGCACCGACGTGACCTATGAGGATCTAGCGCTACGTTTTTTCTATTGGCCCAACCCCAAGTTTGAAGCGGAGGAAAACGTCAATGGTGAGGCCTGTTACAAGCTGCGCTTGGACAAGCCGAAGGACAGCGCCGGGCGCTACTCAGCGGTGTACATCTGGGTTCACAAGAAGTACGGAGCCTTCATGCGTATCCAGGGCTTTGATAAGAACGGCGGTTTGGTCAAAGAGTTCTTGGTGCAAGATGTGATGCAGGTCGCCGACAAAGTCTGGACCTTGCAAAAAATGCAGGTCGCCACCCACGATCCCTCCAACGGCCGCCGCCTGTCCATCACTCATCTGCTCTTCGAGAAACCCAAACGCGCCGTGCCCAAGGGGTTGCGTTAGTGAGGGAAGCCCTATAGCCGCGGCCTGCGGCCATGACTGGCCCAAAATGACAGAACTCAGCGTTCGACTGAGGCCACGTCGAAGCCCTCTTCACATTTCGACTGGTCTGAGACATGCCGCGCCAGAATATCCGCCGCCTTGTAGCGGCGTGTCTATGACCGCCGATGACCCTGAACCGACAATGAACTCGCCTATTTTTTCACTCAGCCCCAGCGAGGGCGGCCAACGCCAACTGGCGTGCCTTGGGCTGGTTGAACTTGGAATTGGTTGCCATGGTGAAGTCAGCTTTGGCTTCGTCGGTATGGCCCAGCGCCCGATGGGCCCGGCCCCGGTTGAAAATCGGGTAGGCATCGTTCGGAGCGAGCCTGATGGCAATGTTATAGGCGGTCAGCGCATCGGCCGCCCGCCCTAACAGCAGCAGGCAATCCCCCCGGCGGTTCTGGGCCTTGGCGGTGAGCGCGGCCCGCTGGGCATGCCCCGGCGGCAAACAATCACCGAGAGCTTCGAGCACCAGCACACAGGTTTGCATGGCACCCTCGACCTTGGGGGACGGACCGCTGGCGTCCTTGAGGTCTTCCTTGGTCAGTTCTAACAATGTATCCAGCGGTCCCGCGGCAAAATCGCCAGGCCCACGGGTTGCTGATGTTAGTTTGAGGGCATCGACGCAATCCTCGGTCCGGCCCGCAGCGGCGAGTTTGTGGATGGCTTCCGGCGTGAGCAGCGGCACCACCGAGGCCCGCGGCACCCGCCCGTCCACATCTGCGGCGGGCGGCGGCGGTTGGACGGAGGCAGGTGCCAGTCCCGCCAGATAGATATCCTCACCGACCAGTCGCGAATACTCGGCGGGAATCTGCGTCCCATCACTGCGCCGCATGACGTCGGCACGGGTGCGCTTGAAAACCTGCTCGATGGTCAGGCCGGGAGTGCGCAAGTGCTTGAGCAACTCCTCGGTATAGAGGCCGTTGGCACCCGTGCCATCCTGCGCCGTGCGCCCGGCATCCGTCGCAAACGCAATCAGCGAGCCGGCCGGCGGCTTCATTTCGGCAAGCCCGCCAGAAATCGTTAGATCGCGGGTTTGCGGGTTGCGGGCCACCGGTGTGCTGCGGCATGCGTCGAGGATCACCAAGTTGCAGCGGCCACCGGCGGCACTCATTTCGGCGACGACTTGTTCGGCGTTGAACAGCTTGGTTTCGGCGAGCATGTGGAGGGTGGCGGCATCGGCGGCGTCTGGCGTGTAGCCGGACTTTACAGGGATAAGATAGTTAGATCCAGCGACGGAGATCCCATGCCCTGCATAGTAGAAGATGGCGACTTGAGTGTTGCGCAGTTTGCCGCGGAATTCGGCCACCGCTTTGAGGAGCTCGTCGCGACTGACGTTGTGTTCCTCGATGACGGCGAAGCCCAGGCTGCGGAGGGTTTTGGCCACTGCCTTGGCGTCACTCACGGCATTGCGCAAGGGACCCACGCTGGCTTCATACTTGGCATTGCCAATGACGAGGGCGGCCCGCGGAGTGATTTTCGGTTCGGCAGCCGCACCCGTGAGCGCAAGGCCGAGGATGACCAGCGAGGCGAGGGGCAGACACGAGTTCATGGGCAAGACGTTGCGCAACCCGGCGGCGCACGTCAACTCCAATGCAATGGGTTGACCGGCAGCTCCCGCCTGAGTACCCTTTGCAGGTGAAGATATTTCCTTTACTGCTGCTGCCGTTCATCACGAGTTGTGTCGTGAAGCCGCCGCCGTCAGCGCCGCCGCTCGTGCCGGGAGACCCCTCGGCACCTTCTCAGGTCACTCCTCAAGAGTCGCTGGCTATCGCCCAAGAAATCTCCAATCATCCTTGGCGGCCGTTTTCTAACAACATAAAACATGCCGAAGACAAGGCGGGCATCCGGGTGAACACGCCGGATATCGGTCATGAACCAGGGCTCAAACGCCAAGGTTGGTGGGTTCCAGGCAATGTCAACACCGGCATCCCCTACAAATGGGGCGGCTTCGATGATCTCACGTCATTTGATCAGGCCATCGCCAACGGCTTGGCTGGCGGGGATGTGGCAACACCCGAAAAACGCCGCGCCGATAATGCGGCGGTGAGCTCGCAGGCGGCGGGTATCGATTGCTCGGGATTTGTTTCTCGCTGCCTGAAATTGCCCGCCGTGCATGACACCACACAGCTGCCAACGGTGTGCACGCCACTGGCAGGATGGGCCGACGTGCGGCCCGGCGACGTGCTCAACATCCCGCATCGCCATGTCATCTTGTGTGCCGGTTGGGCCAGCCCCGATCACACCTGGCTCTACTACTATGAAACCGGCGGCCCGCCCGACTATTGGAAGCCCGGCCTCAAACAGGCACCCTTGGAAAAGCTCGCCGCCCTGGGCTATCAACCGCTGCGCTACTGCGGCATGGCCCGCGAGGTGGTGGCAGCGGGTGGCGATGCCAAAGCCGTGCTGACCCGTGGCGTGAAAGCCACTGCTGCGAGTGTGACGGAGCCGACAGTGGGCGAACCGTGACCTACCATCACTTCGCGATACAGGTGAGCTTGGTGGCGGTTCGAATGAATAAACACCCGTTAGCCGCGCTGACCGAACCACAGGCCGGACCATCGCCAAAGTCGGCACGCGAGAGGATTTTGCCGTTCGGGCCGGCCGACACCACCACCACTTCGCTGTCTTCGCTCATCACATAGATTTTGCCATCCGCGCCAGTGGGCGAACTGCGCCAGGCACCGCCCTTGGCCAGTTGGCAACGGCTGATTTCCTTGCCGGTTAGCGGATTCAGGACTAACAAAAATATTCCACTGCTGCTCTTGCTGCCACTCGCCCACGGATCGTTCTTGTCGCTTTGGAGGACATAGATCAGCCCCTGATAGACCAGGGGTGTGCCGGAGTCGCTGGTGCGCTCGTCGTAGGTCCATGCCAGCGCATCGGTTTTCAGTTCGCCCTTGCCGCCGGCTTTGAGTGCCAACAGTGG
>CAIQXC010000099.1 GCA_903875675.1 Akkermansiaceae bacterium | reverse complement strand
GGTGGCGGGCTGGACGCTCTTCACCGACCACTTTACCCACTTGCGGACCGGCGAACCCGCCACCAATTCGCAGGTCCTCTTGACCGGCATCCTTGCCGACGGGCTCAATCTCGGGCTGACGCGGATCGCCGAAGCTTGCACCATTGCCAGTCCCGGCCAGATCGCCTGGACCTCCGATTGGCATATTCGGGACGAAACCTATGATCTCGCTCTCCAATGCCTGGTCAATCAACAGCAACGGGAGACGTTCGCGGCGGTCTTCGGTGGTGGCTTTGCGTCTTCGTCGGACGGCCAATTCTTTCGGGCTACTGGTCCCAGCCGGAATGCCGCCAACATTAACGCGCATTATGGTCATGAGCCAGGGATTAAGTTCTACACCCACATCTCCGATCGCTATGCTCCCTTCAGCACCAAGCTGATGTCGGCGACCGCCAGCGAGGCCCCGTATGTCCTGGATGCACTGCTTCATCACCAGACAGAGGTCACGCCCCGCCGCCACCACACCGATGGCGGAGGTGTATCCGATCACGTGTTCGCCCTCTGCTCCTTGTTCGGCTTTCGCTTCGCACCGCGCATTCCCGACTTGAAGGACCGACGCCTCTACAGCTTCGAAAAGCCAGAAACCTATCCGTCGCTCGAACCGCTGATCGCCGCCCGGATCAATGTCGCCTTGATCCGGGACCATTGGTCTGAGATTCTACGGATCGCTGCCTCGCTGCGCTCCGGCACGGTGACAGCCTCCCTGATTCTGCGTCAACTGGCCTCCCATCCACGGCAAAACGGCGTCGCCACCGCGTTGCGCGAACTGGGCCGGCTGGAACGCACCCTCTTCACCCTCGATTGGCTGGAAGACCCGGACCTGCGCCGCCAGACCACCCAGGAACTCAACAAGGGCGAGTCTCGCAATAGCTTGGCACGGGCGGTGTTCATCCATCGGCTCGGCGAAATCCGCGACCGAACCTACGAGAACCAGCAGCACCGCGCCTCCGGCCTGAACCTCGTCGTCACCGCGATCATCCTCTGGAACACACGGTATCTCGAACGGGCCGTCGCCGCCCTGCGCAAGGTCGAGGATGTTCCTGACCACCTGCTCACCCATCTCTCCCCACTTGGTTGGGAGCATGTGAACCTGACTGGAGACTACATCTGGCAAACCGGACGGAGAATGTCGGAATACCATGACGGAATGCGATTGCTCAGGGACGTCCCGGAGATCACCCGCAAAGCTGCCTGAGTTCCCCTTTTGTCCGCTTATGCGTCAAATCGGGGCGTTTCGTTACTTCGGGCCGTTCTGGCTCTAACGGTTCTCCATCCCACTCTGGATCATTGAAATGGTGATGGGCCTTGACGAAGTCATAGATTGTAAAGTAGTCTTTCCCGTCATAGAGCCGCGTGCCACGGCCAATAATCTGTTTGAACTCCGACATGGAGCCGACTACGCGGGCCAGGACGACATTTTTACAGGTAGGAGCATCGACGCCGGTGGTCAGCATCTGTGATGTGGTAAGGATGGCCGGGGTCTCGGTCTCCAGCTCCTGAAACCTGC
>CAIQXC010000098.1 GCA_903875675.1 Akkermansiaceae bacterium | reverse complement strand
GTCTCCGGTCTGCCGGTTATCGCCAGTTTGGTCATTATCGAAGGCCTGCTGTCGGTTGACAACGTGTTCGGCATCGCCGCACTGGCCAAGGAATTGCCGCATCACCAGCAGCGCAAGGCGATCCGGCTAGGGATGGCTGGGGCATATGTGTTTCGGGTGATGGCGCTGCTGGTTGCTGCCTGGTTCATCGCCAACACCTGGGTGCGCTGGCTGGGTGCCGGTTATTTGGTATGGCTGATGTGTTCCCACCTCACCCTCCACGATCCCCGCGAAGGTCCGGGAAAATCCCCGGCTGTGGCACCCAGCCTGCTCGGCGCATTGTTGCAGATCGGTCTGATGGATTTGAGCCTGAGCATGGACAACGTGATTGCGGCGGTGGGGTTGGCGCCCAAGGATCCGCTGACCCAAGTACCGGTGATGTGGCCGATCTACGTCGGGGTGCTCTTTGCAATCATTGCCCTCCAGGCGATTGCACCTTATGCGATGAGATTGCTGAAAAAATATCCGGTGTTAGAGCCGACTGCGTTCATTCTCATTGGTTTGGTGGGTGTCATTCTCGTCTATGAAGAATCCTATCATGCCATCACTGGCGGAGTGCTGCACATTCCGTCGCTGGCCAAATTTGGTGGTATTCTGTCCGTCGTCGCTCTAGCATTGCTGTATTCTGGAAGTGCCGGCGCGCGCCGCTTGATCGACCCGCTCATGGGCCTGGCTTTCCCCTTGATGAAAGGTTGCGTCGGTCTCGTCAGTCTGATCATGTTGCCACTTACGCTGCTGATGAACACATACAAAGCCCGGCGAAAAAATCCTTGAAAAGCCAATGCTGTTTTCGTTGGATCAAAATTCTTCGTATTGCGTCTGGGGGCGATGCCTCACTGGACGAGGCGGCGACGGTGTGCTAGTTTGCGGCCATCCAACCCCTATCATCCGTGATGCATTCCACCCCACCCACTGAATCCATGAATCGTTGCCGGTTCATCGCCGTGACCGGCGGCAGCGGCTCAGGCAAGAGTTGGCTGGCTGGCGCATTGTGCGACTGGATTGGCAGCGAGGCCGCTCACTTGGCACTGGATGATTTCTATCACGACCTCGGGCATTTGCCGCCAGCGGCCCGAGCCAAAGTGAATTTTGACGATCCCGCTGCGATCGATTGGGAAGCCCTGAGCGAGGTGCTCGGTCACCTTGAGCGTGGGGCGGTGGCGCGGCTTCCGATCTACGATTTTTCATCGCACACACGCCATCAGGAAACGCGGCCGATGCCGCAGGTCCGTTTCATTGTGTTAGATGGGTTATGGCTGCTGCATCACGCATGGTTGCGGGACAAGCTTGCGCTGAGTGTGTTTGTGGATTGTCCGGTGGCCGAGCGCTTGCGGCGGCGCGTGGCGCGGGATGTGCAGACCCGCGGCCGCAGCCCGGAGTCCGTGCAGCGGCAATTTGCAGAGCATGTGCAGCCTATGCATGAACTCTTTGTCGAGCCGCAACGCCGCTGGGCAACTCACTGCGTGACTTCTCCACTCCCGGAACAGGCGCAGGCCGACTTGTTCGCGGCATGCCTGGCCACCTGAATCACTCAAGCCAGCTTCAAGGATTCTAGTTGCTTCCTGGTTAGATGTCCTGAGGCCGCTCACCCGCCCAGTTGTGCGCGGCGAATCCGGCCAGGGGATTTTTTGAGGAACTGCCGGGCGAGTTGCTCGAACTGTTCGGACAAGTCAGTTAGATAAAGCTCCAAGCTGCCGGTTTGGTCCGGCGGGGCGAGCAGGTCGAGGCGGGTCAGTTCACGTTTCAGGTGTTCGGCGCAGGTGGTGGCGGAGTCCACCAAGCGGACGCCTGGCGGCAGCAGTGACTTGAGGATTGGAATGAGCAAGGGGTAATGGGTGCAGGCGAGCATCAGGGTGTCGATCCCTTTATCGACCAGCGGATCCAGATAGACCTGAAGGATTTGGCGGGTGGCGGGGTGCTCGATCCAGTTTTCCTCTATCAGTGGCACGAGCAGAGGCGCGGCTTGACCGTGGATCATCAGGCCGGTGCGGCGCTGGGCGAGGGCATGTTGATAGGCATGCGAACTGATGGTGCCGCGGGTGGCGATGATGCCGATGCGCTCGGCCTTGGGGTCGGCCAGGGCGTCCTCCACGCCGGCCTCGATGACGCCGAGGATGGGCACTCGGTAATGCTCGCGGAGGCGTGGCAAGGCGTGGGCACTGGCGGTGTTGCAGGCGACGACCACGGCCTTGACGCCGTGGGTCAGCAGGAAGCGCACATCTTCGTCGGCGAACTGCCGGATGGTTTCCGGGCTTTTCGAGCCATAAGGCAGGCGGGCGGTATCGCCGAGGTAGAGGATATTTTCGGCGGGCATGAGTTCCTGGACGGCGCGCACCACGGTGAGGCCACCGACACCAGAATCAAAAAATCCCAAAGGAGTTGAGTTCACGCCGCCGAGTCTGGCGGGTTCGCCGCAAGCCGCAAGCCGGAACCGTTGCCGGATCCGCCGCCTTTGATAGGGAAACCGTCACGTATTTCTTGTGGGGACGAGTCGCTGGCCTGGGGTTTGCCCTCAGAGCATTTGCAGCACCCGAGGGAGTGTCTCGCACCAGGCCCGGGCAATGGCGGCCTGAATGACTGCGTCCTCGTCGTCGCTGCGGATGAAGGCACGGGACTCACGCAGGGCACGAGCGACGCGGCTGATGGCACGCAATTCCTCACCGAGTGTGAGCAAGCCAAATGCCGTGGCCAACGCCGTGGCCGCGATGAAAATTGCGATAGCGCCGACCACCGGGATCTTAGCCAGGATCATCGCGAACACAGCCACCATCGCACTGAACGGTGGCACCGCCAGACCGAAGCGGCGGCTGGATTCACGGGCGGCGGCACGCTTCGGGTCATCCCGCTGCCAATGGGCGAGGGCGGCAAGGCGCAAGCGCTCGCCAAACTCACCCGCCGGTGCATCCTGGCTGGCGGGCAACAGCGGACTCGCGCCAAGGGCACGGTCCCAGCGGGCCTGGTCACAGCGGCAGGGGCGTCCGCCCAAGGCTGCCAGCACGCGGGTGCCAAACCACCAGCGCAGCAACAAGGCGGCACCGATCGGAAGAATCGAAAATATCATCAGTAAGCGCCACATGGGGGGATTTGTCGGTTATTGGGAGAAGATAGAAGAGGAGAGACAGAAGCCCGGAACCCGGGGCGTGTATGGAGTGGGCAGTGACTAAACTTTAGCGAGGTGGAGCCTCAAACCAGGCGAGAGGTGAAGAGGACTTCGGCGTGAGCTCAGTCGAACGACTTCGGC
>CAIQXC010000097.1 GCA_903875675.1 Akkermansiaceae bacterium | reverse complement strand
TCCCTCAGGGCGGTTAAATTGCTTTCGCGGAAAAACCCATCCGCCGCAGCCTCGGCCCGCTCGCCCAAATAGACTTTGCCCTCGGACAAGCGCAGCAACAGCTTCTCGACGCTGAGGTCCACGAGCTGAATCTCGTGGGCACGATCGAGAATGGAATCAGGAACGGTTTCGCGCACCGTCACCCCGGTGACCTGCCGCACGATATCGACCTGGCTTTCGATGTGCTGGACGTTGAGGGTTGTGCAGACGTCGATGCCTGAGTCCAGCAATTCAAGGACATCCTGATAGCGCTTGAGATGACGACTACCCGGTATGTTGGTGTGGGCAAGTTCATCAACCAGCAGCAAATCCGGGCGGCGCTGGATTGCACCATCCAGATCAAACTCTTCAAGTGTGTGCCCCCCATGTTCAATTTGCTTGCGCGGTAAAATTGATAGACCGGCTGCCAGCGCAGCGGTGTCCTCTCGCCCGTGGGTTTCCACAATGCCCGCCAGCACCCTGAGCCCGTCAAGCTGCCGTTGCTTGGCTAACAAAAGCATCGCATACGTCTTGCCAACTCCAGGGCACATCCCGAGAATGATATAGAGCCGCCCGGATTTTTGCTGCTGCTCTTCGCGTTTCACCTGCGCAAGCAAAGCGTCGGGATCGGGGCGGAGGTCGTCGTTCATGGGATCAGCAATCTGGCAATTTCAGGCTGACGGCTTTGGTGGAGCGCGAAACGTGGGCGGTTTGGCTAGGATCCGCCCAGTCGATCGTGATTGTTGCGGAGTGTTTTGGTTCACTGATGTTAGCTGCTTTCACGGTGAAATATTGAGGGCCTCGATTGCCGAGACGTCAAGGCAATGCGTCAAGCGCAAGGTTCATTTTTAGAACGTTCACTCCTGCCACGCCCAACAGGCCGAGGTCAGCCTTGTCCACGTTCGCGGCGACGAGATCTCTGACTTTTTCCGGCGGCAGCGAGCGAGCCTTGGCAACTCGGGCAACTTGAAGCGTGGCATTGGCTAGACTGATGTGGGGATCAAGGCCGCTGCCGGAGGCGGTGACGGCATCGGCCGGAACTGGCTGAGACGGGGCTAGACCATTATAAATTCGATAGGCGGCCACTCGCTCTTTGATGGCGTCGGCGAGTTTTTGTGAGGTGGGTCCGAAGTTACTGCCGCCGGAGTTGTTTGGATCGTAGCCAGAGGTGCCAGCAGCCGATGGACGGGGGTGGAAATACCCCACACCGCTGAAATTCTGGCCGAGCAATGACGACCCAATGATGACGCCATGCTTGTCAACGATCAGGCTGCCGTCGGCCTTGTTTGAGAATGTCAGTTTTGCAATACCGGTGACGGCGAGTGGATAGAAGCCGCAGCAAACCACAGCAATGACCAAGGTGGAAACGACAGCGGGGCGGATTTGGGAGATCATGAGTTTCATATCAGGCAAGGTTAAGTTTCATATCAGGCAAGGTTAAGTTTCATATCAGGCAAGGTTAAGGGAGGTGACGATAAGGTCGATGGCCTTGATTCCGATAAAGGGAATAACCAGGCCACCCAGACCATAAATGAGCAGGTTTCGGCGCAGTACGGCTACCGCGCCTAGCGGCCGGTAAGCCACTCCCCGAAGTGCCAACGGGATGAGCGCAACAATGATGAGGGCGTTGAAAATTACCGCGCTGAGAATCGCACTCTGCGGCGAGCCAAGTTTCATGATATTGAGGGCCGCCATCCCCGGAAACGTCACCATCAACATCGCAGGAATGATCGCAAAATACTTGGCCACATCATTGGCTATCGAGAATGTAGTTAGAGAACCTCGGGTCATCAACAGTTGTTTGCCGATCTCAACGATCTCGATGAGCTTGGTCGGGTTGCTATCTAAATCCACCATGTTGCCAGCTTCCCGCGCGGTCTGGGTGCCGGTGTTCATGGCGACCCCGACGTCTGCCTGGGCCAGTGCCGGCGCGTCGTTGGTGCCGTCCCCGGTCATGGCCACCAGATGCCCGGCGGCTTGTTCGAGCCGGATCCGCATGAGCTTGTCCTCGGGAGTGGCCTGGGCCATGAAATCATCCACGCCGGCCTCTGCGGCGATGGCCGCGGCAGTCATCGGATTGTCGCCGGTGATCATGAGAGTGCGGATGCCCATGCTGCGGAGTTGGGCGAAGCGTTCCTTGATGCCACCCTTGACCACATCCTTCAACTCGACCACACCTAACACCTTACGGCCGTCAGCAACCACCAGCGGCGTGCGTCCGGCAAGACCTGCCACAGCCACGGCCTTGTCCACTTCGGGCGGATAATCCCCACCTTGTTGCCTGACCCATTGCTTAATTGAATCGGCAGCGCCCTTGCGAACACAGCGCTCGTCGATATCCACACCGCTCATGCGGGTCTGGGCGGTGAATGGGACGAAAGTGGCGTGCGGCTGCAGCAGGGCGCGGCCGCGGATGTTAAACTTCTCCTTGGCCAGCACCACGATGCTTCGGCCTTCCGGTGTCTCGTCGGCGAGCGACGCCAGTTGCGCCGCATCCGCCAGTTCCAGCTCGGTGACGCCCGGTGCAGGCACGAAATCTGAGGCCATGCGGTTGCCAATGGTGATGGTGCCAGTCTTGTCTAACATTAAGACATCGATGTCACCCGCTGCCTCGACCGCTCGACCGCTGGTGGCCATCACGTTGCGGCGGATCAGGCGGTCGATTCCACTGATGCCGATGGCGCTGAGCAAGCCGCCTATGGTGGTTGGGATCAGACATACTAACAAGGCGACAAGCACCGGGGTGGTGAACTCGATGCCTGCATAGCTACCGAAGGGCTTGAGGGTGATGCAAACCAATAGGAAAATGAGCGTCAGCGCCGAGAGCAGGATGGTCAGCGCAATTTCGTTGGGTGTCTTCTGGCGCGTGGCTCCTTCCACCATGGCAATCATGCGGTCGAGGAATGTATGGCCCTTGTCCGAAGTGATTTTGATCACGATGCGGTCGCTGATGACGCGGGTGCCGCCAGTGACCGCGCTTCGGTCGCCGCCGCTTTCGCGGATGACAGGCGCGCTTTCGCCGGTGATGGCAGCCTCATCGACGCTGGCGATGCCTTCGACGACATCGCCATCGGCAGGGATCACATCGCCGGTTTCGCAAACCACCAGATCACCCTTTTCCAACATGGCTGCGGCGACAAGTTCTTCGATTTTGCCGCGCAGGCGGCGGGCCTGCGTATCCTTGCGGGCCTTGCGCAGACTGTCGGCCTGGGCCTTGCCACGGCCCTCGGCGACGGCTTCGGCGAAGTTTGCAAACAACACAGTGAACCACAACCAGATAGCGAGTTGAAGGATGAATCCCCGGTCCACGCTGGAAGTAAATATGGCAATGGTGGTTAGGGCGGCACCGATTTGGGTGACGAACATCACCGGGTTTTTAATCATAAGCCGGGGATCGAGTTTGCGGCACGCATC